>JALFNQ010000240.1 GCA_022773965.1 Lachnospiraceae bacterium | reverse complement strand
GAGGGTCTATGTCTTATACTGGTGAATTTGATTTTTTCTATGGGATGGAGAGCGAGCGCTACCATTTTCTCATTGTTCTGAAGCTGTTGATGAAAGATATGCGTTTCAGACATGTGTCAGCGGAAGCGAAGCTGATGTATGGTCTGCTTCTTGACCGTAATGCACTGTCACATAAAAATGGATGACTGGATGAAAAGAACCGTGTCTATATCATTTATACCATTGAGGAAATGCGGCGGGATCTTGGATGTGCGACAGAAAAGATCAGGCATGTGAGGAAGTATCAAAAAGCAGGGAATGAGAGATGTCTTAAAAGTCATCGATCAGTCCCTGCTTTTTGATATTTCCGGGCACTGAAAGAAAAGGGGACAACAACATTGCGAAGACGCTGATCAGGAATTACATGATGGAACGCTTTTTGGAAAGGGTATCTTTGTCCAGCTATTGCAACAATTTTATTCTCAAAGGTGGTATGCTTGTTGCATCCATAGTTGGGGTTGATATGGGCAAAGGAAATTTCCTTTATCAAAGGTGTTGCTGCGCTGGCTGCCTATGATACAGTTGCCCCTCATGATAAAACGTTAAAACCGCTGGCAAACAAATTGTTGGAAATAATCGGGAATGTAACCTATCAATCCATAAAAAGTAATCACAGTTTTGTTGGTCAGCGAATGAGACTGACGAGATTCGTAGGTGAGTGGATAGAGGAATTAACGAAATGAGTGAGGACTTCCTGCACCCGGCTGGGTGTGGCAAGCCTTTTTTTAATTATCTTGCAATATAGTGCACGATATGTTATGATGACCAAAACGACATTTACAATATGCCACAGAAAGGAGAGAGTGGATGAAATGAAGACAACGGAAATCATCAATACTGCTTGCTCCGAGCTGGGTATTACAAAAGCGGAACTTGCCAAAAGAATGGGAATGTTTCCGTCTTCTTTGTACAGAAAATTATCCCGGGAAAGTATGACCTTGGAAGAACTTCAGAAATGTCTGGATGTAATAGGGGTCACCATTGAGTTTGAACTCAAATACCAGGATGGTAGGACTCTTAGCTCACAAGCAAATCATGAACTGCTGCTTGAAAGAATGGAACTGCTGGAAAAGGAATTGGGGGCAGTGAGAAAAGCGGCAGAATTTCATAAAAAAACTTTGAAGGATCTGCGCACGGAGCTCCACAACGCTGTTGGATACGCGGAGCTTAGCAGAAGACATGGTACCAAAACGGAGGAATACCTTGAGAAGCTCCAGATGGTTCTTGCCGATATGGAGACGACGGTTGCCTATACTCTGGGAGAACCGCCTCATGATGATCAGGCTTCAGAAGATATGGAGAACCTTGAATCGTTAGAGGGAAAGAGAGTCCTCCTTGTGGATGACAACGAGCTGAATCGTGAAATGTTAAAAGAAGTCCTCATGGATCACGGTCTCCTTGTCGAGGAAGCGGAGGATGGCAGTAAAGCAGTTGCGGCAGTGAAAGCCAGCGAACCGGGTTACTATCATTTTGTTTTAATGGATATTGAAATGCCGGTGATGGACGGCTTTGAGGCAACGGAAAGAATACGGAAACTTCCGAACCGGATCCGGGCGAATATTCCCATTATTGCCCTGACTGCCAATGCGAATCCTGAAAACAGGGAAAGGGCGACCGTTGTGGGAATGGATGATTACCTTGTAAAGCCGGCCAATTATACCCGCCTGATGAGGAGTCTGTCAAAATATCAATAATAAGTAAATTGGGACGCTTTTTTGGTCACGCGCACCGTGGCAAAGGGCGGTGCGCATGGCAAAAGAAGCGTCACCTATGAGGAGAAAAGTTATGAAGAGATTTGGTTGTTTTTTGCTGTCATTAGTCATGGCAGCAACGATGTTGACTGGTTGTGGAAGTCAGAGCACCACGGGGGATAACAACACACACCAGGCAGAAAAAAAAGAAAAGGTCGTAGTTGCCTGCTGGGGAAATCAGATGCTGGATAGCTATACCCAGTACCTCTGTGACCTGTTTCCAGAGGTGGAGTTTGAATTTGTTCTGGCCACCAATTCCACGGATTACTACCGCTTTCGTCAGGATCATGACGATATGCCCGACATTCTGACAGTGCGCCGCTTCGCGCTGAAGGACGCGGTGCTGCTGAAGGATTATCTGTATGACCTGAGCAACACCGAGCTGGCCAACACCTATTACGGCTCTTATCTGGACAACTATACCTATGATGACGGCTCAGTAAACTGGCTCCCTACCTGTGCGGAGGTGGATGGCATTATTATTAACAAAACCCTGTTCGATGAGTACAATGTACCCATTCCTACAGACTATGAAAGTTTTGTCGCTGCCTGCGAGACCTTTGAGGCGATGGGTATTCGTAGTTTCGTGTCGGATTTTTCTGCGGACTATACCTGCATGGAGGTTCTGCAGGGTGTCTCGATCCCAATGCTTCAAAGTATAGAGGGACGCAAGTGGCGCCAGCAGTATGAGAGTGGTGCGACCCGGGAACTTTCTGAAGAAGTATGGATGCCTGTTTTCGAGAATTTCTTCGATTTCAAGGAGAAGGTCGGTCTGGGTGCAGAGGATGCCACCTATCCCAACAGAACACCCAAGGATATGTTCTGCGAAGGCACGGCTGCTATGTACCGTGGCACCGGTGCGGATGTCATCACCTTCCCCGGCCGTGGTCAGGACGAGGTTCTGCTGTTGCCCTATTTCGGTCAGACAGAGCAGGACAACTGGTATCTGACTTATCCAACCTTTCAGATTGCGGCTTCCAGCAAGGGGATGGATGACCCTGAACGGGAAAAGCTGATTCTGGATATCATGACCGCCATGGTCAATCAGCAGGGACAGGATCATATTTCCTACGGCAAGAACATGGTGCCTTATAAGAAGGACGTGACACTGGAACTGATGCCGGAGATGGATAACCTGAAGCCCTATATTGAGCAGAACAAGCTGTACATCCGTCTGGCATCCAATGAGATGTTCCGTATTTCCAAAGATGTCGTGCAGATGATCCTGAACAACGAAGTGCAGACTGCGAAGGAAGCGTTGGTTGCATTCAATAAGGAACTGGAGGGAGAAGAACCAGGCACTGAGATTGTTGCCCACATCGACACCGGTTACTCCAATGATTTCACGCCGGAGCATGGTAATCAGGCGGCTTCTGCCCTTGCAAATACCATGCGCGTATTGTCTGGTGTGGATATGGTGTTTTTGCAGTCCTGCTATGTGGCCAGCGACATCTACGCCGGCGACTACTCTCAGAAAGATCTCGGGTATATTGCAAATAATGATGGCGGATGGCCCGGCCTTATGGAACTGACCGGCGATCAGATTTATACCCTTGTGGAGACGACCCTTTCGATGACTGGCAACCGTGGAGCGGTCTGCAATGACAGCACTCTGTATGTTTCCAGCGGCTTCGAGATGGACATTACAAAGACTGACAATGGCTATACGCTCAATGCCCTGACCAGGGAGGGCAAGGAACTGGATCGTAACGCAACCTATTCCTTCCTGATCTACGGCGACCGCGACTGGTATATGTCCACTGTCATGGAGCAGATGGGAGTTTCGGAAGTCGATACGACCGGCCCCAAGGCAGAGAATTTCCTAATGCAGCGCCTGGTGGAACAGGGTGGACAGCTGGAAGCACCTACGGATTATATTACCCTTCGATAAAAGGAAAGCAGGTCACTGACGCGCAGCGTATTAAAGAGAATTCAGGAGATAACTCAAATGCAAGAGAGGAAACATACAACTAAATATCTTTTGCCCGTTGCGTTTGCGATGATTCTGGTCATTGTTCTGGCATTTGGCGTACTCTTCATGCGTAATTCTTTGATGAAGTTGACTATTGAGGAGCGTTCCAACCAACTGGAGGAAATGGTTACTCAGATTCAGGCAAATCTGGACAGCAGTCTTCATACCCATTGGAATTTGGTGGAAGGACTGAATAACGCTGCACAGGGGCAGCATTTTGAAAATATACAGAAATTGTGCGATCATATCGCTCTTTTGGAAAAGGTGTTCTGTACGGATATGTATGGAAGCCGGGTGATGTTTCTGGATGCACAGGGTACAGGGTATCTGAGCGATGGTTCTGTGGGCATATGGCTCGATGTCAGCCATCTGATAGACGGGAATAATCGGCATACGTTTGTTTCTGAAACTGACAATATTGACGGCAGCTTTCTGGTGTTTTCGCGGGAACTGGATGCTCCCATCACAGTGGGAGCAGAGAATGCACGCTTTACCCATGTTGTGCTATTGAAAGACATTCAAACTGTGAAACAGTATTACACAACTAAGATATACGGCGGCAAGGCTGCAACCTATATCATCAAAAACAACGGAACATTGGCCTATTTTGATGCTGACAACGATGATGTGATTGGTGCGCGGAATATTTACAAGGCGCTGAGAGAGGTGGAGTATCTTCAAGAGCAGAGCTTTGACACGGTAAAAGAGCAATTGGACAAGAATGGTATTGCAGCTGCGAATATCCTGCTGAACCAGAATGAGTACTACTATTGTCTTACAGCACTGGATGACTATGACATGACGCTGATGCTTCTGATTCCTGCGGACTCTGTGGCAGTCAGCACCATGAATATGATGGATTCCACCATTTGGACGCTGACAATCTTCATATCAGTGATTGCACTGCTGATGCTACTGGCGTTCTTCAGTTTAATTCAAGTGCAACGCAGTAGTCAGATGGTGAAGCTGGAGCAGGAGACGAACAAGGAGCTGAATCGACTGCGCATGGAAGCGGAGTCAGCTAATGCCGCAAAAAGCATTTTCCTCAACAATATGTCCCACGATATTCGGACACCTATGAATGCAATTATTGGTTTTACCAATATTGCGCTGAAACATGATCCAAAGCCTGAAATCAGGAGTTGTCTGGATAAAATCAGTGATAGCTCCGAGCATTTGCTTGCTCTGATCAATGATGTGTTAGACATCAGTCGTATTGAAAGCGGTAAAATCAAATACGTTCCGACCCCTGTTGATATTGTGGAAGTTTCGGATTCGGTGCTTACCATCATGTATGGCTACCTGTCCGACCGCGATATTACCTTCCAGACTGAAATTGCAGAACCGCAAAAGCGTTATGTGCTGGCCGATGCTGTGCGTGTACGGGAGGTGCTTGTAAACATTCTTGGAAACGCAGTGAAGTTTACGAATGATGGAGGTACCATTACCTATACAGTCAGCTTTCATCCCGGAAAAGATGAAAACTACATCAATGTACGATATCGGATAGCTGATACTGGTATTGGTATGGCTGAAGAATTTGTTGACCATATTTTTGACGAGTTCTCGCAGGAAGAGCATGGTGCCCGGACGCAGTATCAGGGTACTGGTTTAGGCATGGCCATTACAAAGAGGTACGTTGAACTGATGGGTGGAGCGATTTCTGTGGTGAGCAAGAAGGGCGTTGGTTCAACCTTTACCGTTGAATTGCCTATGGAGATCACGGAGGCCAGTGTGGTTAAGAAAAAGGATTATGCTGTTGGAAATATAGATCTGACAGGTTTGAAGATCCTTTTGGCTGAAGACAATGACCTGAATGCAGAGATCGCAATTGTTCAACTGGAAGAACTGGGAATCCAGATCACCAGAGCTTCTGATGGAGATGAAGCAGTAAGATTCTTTGCTGAAAACCCGCAAGGTACATTTGATTTAATTCTTATGGACGTTATGATGCCGAAGCTGAATGGTTATGAAGCAACAAAAGCTATCCGTAGTATGCAGAATCGTCCGGATGCTGTTTTTATCCCTGTTATTGCAATGACAGCAAATGCTTTTGCCGAGGATGTACAGGCATCTTTGGATGCCGGAATGAACGGTCATTTGTCAAAGCCGATTGTGATGGATGAGGTGATTAAAACCATCGCGAGAAATTTGAACAGATAGCAGTGCATCGTGACTGTGAAGGTACCGAACAGTTACGAATAGTTAATCCATTTGGAAAATTAGTGTCTTGACACATAAATATACAATAATCTTTACACATATCTTGACAGGATGTTCCGCAATGGATATAATGGAACAAATTTGTCAAAAGAAAAGTGGGATGATTATGGACAGGATATGTGATGTAGTAATAGTAGGAACAGGGGCTGCGGGACTGTTTTGTGCGCTGAATTTCCCGGCTCAGGTGAACATCAGGATGATCACGAAACAAAAAGCAGAGGAATCGGACTCATTTCTGGCGCAGGGCGGAATCTGCATGCTCCGTGGAGAAGAGGACTATCCGGATTATTTTGAAGATACGATGCGGGCGGGGCATTATGAGAATGATAAAAAAGCAGTGGATCTGATGATCCGCTCATCGAACAGTATGATACGGGAACTGATCCGGTATGGTGTCCGTTTTGAATATGAGGGGGACAACGGGCAGTTAGCCTTTACGAAGGAAGGCGCACATTCCCAGCCCCGGATCCTGTTTCACGAGGATGTTACAGGACGGGAGATTACTTCAACGCTGCTTGCACGGGTAAGAGAAAGGCCAAATGTTGTGATTGATGAGTATACAACGATGGTGGATATTCTTTCAGATGGAAATGTCTGCGGTGGAATTGTGGCAGTCGGTCCATCGGGAGAGCGTTTTTGTATCAAGGCACCCAATGTAGTGCTGGCGTGTGGCGGAATTGGCGGTCTGTATAAGAATTCTACAAATTTCCCTCATATGACAGGAGATGCTTTGGCAATCGCTTTAAAACATGGGGTGGAGGTATCCCATCTGGATTATATCCAGATCCATCCGACAACGCTGTTTTCTGAAAAGCCGGGAAGGAGATTTTTAATTTCGGAATCCGTCAGAGGAGAGGGGGCGCTGTTGTATAATAAAGATGGAAAGCGTTTTACAGATGAGCTGCAGCCGAGAGATCTGCTTAGCGAGGCGATCTGGAAGCAGATGGAAGCAGATGGTACGGATTATGTATGGGAGGATATGCGTCCCATCGGTAAAGAGACGATCTTACAGCATTTTCCGAATATTTATGAACATTGCCTGGAAGAAGGCTTTGATGTGTTGAAGGAGCCGATACCGGTTGTTCCGGCGCAGCATTATCATATGGGCGGTATTGCTGTAAATCTGGCCAGTGAGACCTCCATGGACGGGTTGTATGCAGTGGGGGAGGCAAGCTGCAATGGCGTGCACGGAAAGAATCGTCTGGCGAGCAATTCCCTGCTGGAATCGCTTGTATTTGCACAGCGGGCTGCGGATGATATTCTGTTTGGAAGCAGACATCAGGGCTGCGATGCAGGAACGGTACATATGGAGGAATATGAGGATATGGAGCAGCTTTTTGGAAAATACCGTTCCATGATCTTTTCGGAAATTGAGAGAGAAAAAAACTGCGCGCAATAGGCGGGCCAAAAATACGTGGTATGAATCAGTGAAAGGATGAAAAAAGCAAATGAATGAAATTACAATGAAACTGAACGCGGACGAGCTGATCCGTATGGCTTTGCAGGAGGACATTACAAGTGAAGATGTATCGACAAACGCCGTGATGCCGGATTACCGTCTGGGAACCGTAGATCTGATCTGTAAGCAGGATGGCATCATAGCGGGTCTTGCCGTTTATGCAAGGGTGTTTACTATACTTGATCCCAAAACTGTTGTTGACCTGAAATGCAAGGATGGAGATCTGGTAAAGAACGGGCAGCTGCTTGCGACTGTTCAGGGAGATATCCGTGTACTGCTGTCCGGAGAGCGGGTGGCACTCAACTATCTGCAGCGTATGAGTGGAATTGCTACATATACCCATGAGGTGGCCTCTCTGCTGGAGGGAAGCAGGACAACACTGCTTGACACGAGAAAAACAACACCAAATTGCCGTATTTTTGAAAAGTATGCGGTGCGCGTGGGGGGAGGATGCAATCACAGATATAATCTGTCTGACGGTGTGCTGTTAAAGGACAACCATATCGGAGCGGCAGGAAGTATTGAAAATGCAGTAAAGATGGCAAAAGCCTATGCACCCTTTGTCAGAAAGATCGAAGTGGAAGTGGAAACGCTGGAACAGGTAAAAGAAGCGGTGGAAGCCGGAGCAGATATTATCATGCTGGACAATATGTCTTATGAGCAGATGAAGGAAGCGATTCAGCTGATCAATGGACGTGCGCAGACTGAGTGCTCGGGGAATGTGACAAAGGAGAATATCGCCAGACTGACAGAGCTGGGGGTTGACTTCATTTCCAGTGGTGCGTTGACGCACTCAGCGCCGATCTTAGATATTTCCATGAAAAACCTGCATGCAATTTAATGGGGAAGATCTAGTGCGGTAAAGTAGAATCAGGTAAAAAATGAATTGGCATCAGGTATTTGTTGACAGAGTGACACCTGATGCCAAATTGTAGTGGAGGATTAGAGTTTGAAGACAAGCGAACGAAGAAGCGGTATCATTGACATGCTCCGCAAAGCAGACGGTCCTATCGCGGCAAAGGAACTGGCTGCAGCATTTCAGGTGAGCAGACAGGTGATCGTGCAGGATATGGCAGTCATCCGTGCTTCTGTGCCGGAGATCATTTCGACAAACCGCGGGTATGTGCTTCAGAAAGAGGAAGTGTGTGCGCGGGAATTCAAAGTAAAGCATAATGAGCAGCAGGTGGAGGAGGAACTGAACATCTTTGTGGATTATGGTGGAGTGGTGAGAAATGTCAGCATCAGCCACCGTGTATATGGCCGTATTTCCGCGGAAATGGATATCCGGTCCAGACAGGATGTGTGCGAATTTATTGAACGGCTCGGCAACAGCCAGTCCACACTGCTGGGAAGTGCAACCTCGGGATACCACTATCATCTGGTGGAGGCTGTCAGTGAGGAACGTCTGGATCTGATCGAGGCGCATTTGAAGGAAGCGGGGCTGCTTGTGCCATTGCTTCCGTGGGAACAGGATCAAAAGGGCGATTGAGAAAGGAAAATAATAGTTTTATGACAATACAGGAAATACAAAAGGAGATTATTCGTCTGAAAAAAGAAAAGGAATTTTGTATTCTGGCACATGCGTATCAGGGACAGGAAATATTGGAGATCGCAGATTATACCGGAGATTCCTATGGACTGAGTGTTCAGGCGGCAAAGGATTCCAGGAAACATGTGCTGATGTGCGGCGTGCGTTTTATGGCTGAGACATGTAAGGTGCTCTCACCGGAGAAACGCGTATATCTGGCAAATCCGTCTGCAGGCTGTCCGATGGCGGAGCAGCTTGATCTGGAAACATTAAGAAATTTGAAAAAAGAGCATCCGGGTTACATGACAGTCGCTTACATCAATACAACATCCGAGCTGAAAACGGAATGTGATGTATGCGTCACTTCTTCTTCGGCGGTAAAAATATGCAAAAATCTTGACACAGATAAGATTCTTTTCATACCGGATCCGAATTTAGGTCATTATGTGAGCAGTCAGATTCCGGAGAAGCAGTTTGCTTTTTATACCGGTGGATGTCCCAGGCATTTGATCATGACAGAGGAGGATGTAAAAAAGGCAAAAGCAGCACATCCGGACGCGCTGTTTTTAGTTCATCCGGAATGCCGGCCGGAAGTTGTTGCACAGGCTGATTATGTGGGTTCTACTACCGGTATTATGGATTATGCAAGGAAGTCTGCGGCAAAGGAATTTATTATCGGAACGGAAAACAGTATTGTGGAGCATTTGCAGTTTGAATGCCCAAAAAAGAGGTTTTATCCTTTGTCAGTCATGCTGACGTGCATGAATATGAAGGTGACCACACTGATGGATGTCTATCATGTGTTAAATGGAACCGGAGGCGAGGAGATGATCCTGCCGAAGCCGGTGATGGAGGGTGCTTCACGCTGTATCAGGCGCATGATCGAGCTGGGAGGCTGACCGGTTGTCTGGCGCTAAAGCTGTGATCCGGGCATGAAAAATGGTAAGATCCTATTCCGGGTGTGCGAAAGCCCGGATAGGAGTCTGCCTTTTACATCCATGGTCTGAAAGGTGATGAGAAGATTTTTTTTCGGTCTTTACGAACTGGAAATTTTTTGTTATACTATTTTTATCGCTGGGTGTGGCTCAGCTTGGCTAGAGCACTTGATTTGGGATCAAGAGGTCGCAGGTTCAAATCCTGTCACCCAGATTTTTTTATTGTAAGTAGGAAACGTTGTCTTCGATACGATCATCATGCTCCGTAAGAATGCGCTATGCGCATTCTTTTTTGTTTGCATCAGATTTGGGTATGAAGATACAAATAGGACTTGCGTGGGAGATATAGTTGTGTTATAGTACACCATAACTGACAAGACAGTGGACAAGACAAAAGCAAACACGGTCTGGGAGGGAAAGGAGTATTATGACAAGGGAATTTTGGAAAAAACTGGGAAAAGAAGTTTTTATTGATGGACTAAGCGGTATGGCAAGCGGTCTGTTTGCAACACTGATCATCGGAACGATCATCGTTCAGATTGGCGGATTGATCCCCGGGGTGATCGGAAGGTATCTGTTTATGATCGGAAAGCTGGTCAGTGCCATGACAGGAGCCGGCATTGGAATCGGAACGGCAAAGAGACTGGGTGCCAGTCCTTTGGTGCAGGTATCAGCAGCCACTGCCGGTATGTGTGGTGCGTTCGCCAGCAAAATGCTTGCGGGAACGGTACTGATCAGTGGTACACTGGATTCCGGCATGGAGCTGAGTAATGCGGTATTATTCGTTGGACCCGGCGAACCGCTGGGCGCTTTCGTGGCAGTGCTGGTCTGCATTTACATGGGACGTCTGGTATCAGGAAAGACGAAGGTGGATATTCTGGTCACCCCCTTTGTGTGTATCGTGTCCGGATCTGCCATCGGTTTACTTGTGGGCCCGAGTATCTCTGCATTTATGACATGGCTGGGATCGATCATTAACTGGGGAACGGAGCAGGCGCCCTTTGTGATGGGTATCATTGTTTCCGTGCTCATGGGCATCATCCTGACATTGCCGATCTCATCTGCGGCACTCGGTATCATCCTCGGACTTTCCGGAATTGCAGCAGGAGCTGCAACAGTTGGCTGTTGTGCGAACATGATCGGCTTTGCGGTTGCAAGCTATCGTGAGAATAAGGTAAACGGACTTTTGGCACAGGGACTTGGAACAAGTATGCTTCAGATCGGAAATATCGTGAAAAAACCGGTGATCTGGCTGCCTGCCATAGTGGCTAGCGCGATTTTGGGACCGGTATCCACCTGTGTGCTGCGTATGACCAATAACCCCACCGGTTCCGGAATGGGAACCGCAGGACTTGTCGGTCAGATCAATGCCTACCAGGATATGGTTGCGAATGGTGTGGCTCCCGGTGTCGTGCTGGCAGAGATTCTTGTCATGCATTTTGTTCTTCCGGCAGCGATCGCTCTGATCGTTTCAGAATTCATGAGAAAGAAGGGCATGATCAAAAACGGAGATATGCAGCTGGAAATATAGTACTTGTACAAATGGAAGCTTGTAAAAAATATTCATATTATATGTATAAAAAGGCTTTGGAACCATATATTGTTTCAAAGCCTTTTTGCTATTCAATGGCATTTCAACAGCGTTTTGATGGATCGCAAATGTCATTTTGAGGTTGTTTCTGTGTCGTTTTAGGCTGTTTTAATATCGTTTCGTGCCATGTTTGTTGAATTGTGAGCCCGAAATGATACAATTAGCATAGGCGAAATTGGTCGAAAAAGATCGTAAACTGTCCGACTTTTATCTGTTTTTATATGGTATCATTTTTTTAGACGATGTTACAATTCACACGTCAGCCAGCTGGCCTGTGAATTGTAACGAATTTGGCGATGCTTCGCATGCAAAATCGCAAAATTCATGGCTCATATACGTTTTTGACAAGTAGCCTGCGGTAAATGCTGGCTACTGTGTGAAAAGTAACTAGACGATACTTTATTAAGTTTTTTTTCGTAAAATTAATATACATATTCGACATGTTTTGATACAATAAAACATGTGATATTATACAAATCAATATTTCACCAGGGTGGGGGATCTAACATGAATAATAATCAATTATATCCATTTGAAAGAAACCGTTACTATGCGGGAAAAATGCTGACAAGCGCAGATTTTCAGGCAGAACAGACCTACTTTAACAATAAGCGCAGATTTGTAAATAATCTGATGTATGGATCAGGTATCGTTTGCGGCTGCGGTGTGTTCAGCCTGGACGATCTCTCTATTCTGGTTGAGAGTGGCGTTGCCATCGATGGTCTGGGACGTGAGATTGTTGTTGACTCATCTGTGGTAAAAAAACTTTCTGCAGTAGATGGCTTTGAGCAGCTGCGCACAAATCATGCGAGTCTTTGCCTGAAGTACAAGGAGAGTGAGGTGCACGCAGTTTATGCGGTGAACCAGAATGATTCTGATCGCGAGTATGAATATAACCGCATCAGTGAGGGCTATCAGCTGTTTTTGATGGATACAGAGGATATTCCGGAAGAATTTGAGATGGAGACGGAATTTCTGACAAGTGGTGTGCTGTTTAGTGATGATCATTTCCGGGTGGATCTGGTCATGCCGGCGACTGCATGCAAGGGAAGCAATATCAAGGCCGTCTTGCGCGTGACCAAGCTTTCCGGAGAAAACAGAAAGCTCAGTTACCAGGCTGCACTTCAGATTCCGGCATTTCGTACAAGCACCGGAGCACACGAGCTGGAGATCTCTGTGGAAGATGTAACTCTTGCGGCAGGTGAGGTGTTAGAACGCGAGTATTGGATGATGACGCAGGATACGGCTGCTCTTGATACGAACGTCATCTTGAAGAGCGGTTCTGCAACTGCATACGAGGATGATGCAGCAGTTTCATGTGTGACAGGTTTCTCCTTAAAGATCCTTCTTTCTGACTGCAAGCCCAGAGAACTTGTAAACCGTGAAATTGGACGTATGAGTCTGGAAATGAAAAATATCGGAGGAACCATAGATTTCATCCGGTTAGCAGACCTTCGTCTTGTCCGCACGGACAATGCATATATTATAGAAGAAGTTCATGAGGCGAACATTAAGAAATACATTACCGCACCTGCACAGGAAATGCTTCGCAGCAATTATATGGATTTCTTTGTAAAGCAGGCGGAGCTTGGTACCCATGAGCAGGTTGTTGTCGCAGCTCAGGAGAATGAGAAACAGAATGCACCCCGCGCAAATGTTCCTGAGGTGGCGACCGGAGTGCTGGAGATTCCGCTTGGGGATCATGCGCGAAAAGGAGATATCCGTTATTCGGGAGAGATTATGCATGGTCTCGGCAAGGGAAATGTGTATGTGGATATCGGATATGAGTACATATCAGAGGATGCTACGCTCGGAGCAAATGCAAAGAGTACGATTTATGGCAATCCGGAGCTGTTTCGGGGGGATACCAATGCGAATGTGGATGCAGAGACTGCGGTGAAGATCTTGAATGATAAGGGCAGCTTTGTGGTGGCAGTGAAGCTGCTTCAAAATGTGGATTATCTGGTACTGTCTTATCGTTGGGTAGCCATTAAATTCCCGGCCGGTAATGATCTTGGAATTCCGGAGGATATCGAGGGCAAGAGTATTGCAGCAGAGACACCAACCGTTGTCATGGGTACTAAGGAAAGTCATTACTTTAGTGTGAAATATAATCATATGGACAGCTGCAGTCTTGTATATGAACTGACAGAGCCCGGAAGCGGTGAGATTACTGCGGACGGTATTTATACAGCACCCGCAAAGGAAGGTGTCTATGAGATACTGATTTACTGTGCAGATTATCCGTCCATTTGTACCTATGCGTATGCCATTGTAAAGAAAAAGGGTTTTGATGAGTCAGAGGAAGCATAAGGAGGGCTG
>JALFNQ010000150.1 GCA_022773965.1 Lachnospiraceae bacterium | reverse complement strand
CAGTGGAAGATCAATGAACAATTTGGCGGACAGAAGGCACCGGAGCTTTCTTTGCCGGAAGGCTATGAGGAAAAATTGACAGGCACATTAAAAAAAGCAGCAGCGACTTATGCCGAGCAAAGGAAGAATGGAAGCTATGTGAATGCGACAAAGCAGGCGTTAAAATATCTAAATGAAGATACGGCGTTTTCCAGCGCTATGCATCAGTTGTTTTCGAACATCAGTCCTATGACATTCAGATAGTTGCTGAGCTACCGGAATAGAATAAGTAAATGGCAGAAGACCGATCATTGAAGCGATTCAGTGACCGGTCTTTTTATGCCCGAATTTCAAGTATTTCACAACAAAAAAAGGTCGTTTCACAACATTGGAGCCAGATACCAATTGATTTTTCCGATATAATGAGTGCAAGAGAGTCAACATGCTTGCATGATTGACGAACGGCGAATTTGATCATGAGCTGATTTTGCTCATGATATAATGAGTGACGAATATTTTTAGCAAAGGAAGTGATACTATGCGAATTGCTATCTGTGATGATGAAAAATCCATGGGGCAGATATTAGAAGAAAAAGTAAAAAAGTTATTACCGGATGCGGTTGTAGAAAAATATTTATCAGGTGATGATTTGATTTCAAGTGGATGTAAACCGGATATTCTTTTCATGGATATTCAGATGCCGGGAAAGGACGGAATGGAAACTGCAAGAATTGTTCGCCAGAATAATAAGGACATGATTCTGATTTTTGTTACAGCGGTGGAGGAGTATGTCTTTCAGGCATTTGATGTTGGAGCATTCCATTATCTGGTTAAGCCTTTTTCAGATGATAAATTCGAGGAAGTTGTGAAAAGAGCAATAAAAACGATCAGAGAAAATTCTTCCAACGAAGCTGACGAGAAATATATGATGATACAGTCGGCAGGAAGTCATATAAAAGTTTTTTTGCGTGATATTGTGTTTGCTGAGGTATTCAATCGAAAGGTTATGATTCACACACGAAATGCTGATATTGAGTATTACGGAAAATTGCAGGATTTAGCTGATATGGCAGGAGCGGATTTCTTTCGGACACATAGAGCATATCTTGTCCATTTTAAATATGTTGTAAAATATAATGCAAATTGTGTAACTTTAGAAAACGGAACTGCAATGATAGCCAAACAGAATTACCCTGAGTTTGTAAAGCAATACTTAAAATACAATCAGAGGAAAGGAAGCGTTTAGACAAAATGGAAAATATAGAAATGTATTGGGAAGTTCTGTCATGTATCGTAAGCATAGCCTTTATAGGGATCAAAGGATACATGTTTTGCCGTTTGATCAGACCTTTTTTAAGCAACCGTGGGACTGCAAAAGCGGTAGGAGCATCGTATGTTTCTGCTATGATGATTATGTATTTTATTCCGTATGAAACGGAAAGTATGATAGCTTATGCAGTTGGCACCGTGTCGGCATTTGCGGTCATGTACTGCCTTGATCGAAGAAATGTAGAACAAAAAATATTTTTGGCTCTTGTTATGTACCTGCTCCAGTGGATTGCACATGGCGTCGCAATTATTCCGAGAAATGTGGTGCTTAAGTGCATGGATGCTTCCGATTATATTTCAACCAGACCAATGCTTTTGTTTGGCTGTTATGCAGTGGAGGAAGTATTCTACATTATTTTGTTTTTTTTACTGATGGTATTTTTGGTGAGCATCATAGATAGGGTGTATTTATGCAAAAAAGAAAATATGAGTTGGAAAGAATTGGGGTTTATGATTGCCCCTTTGTTGTCTGTATTGCTGGGATATGGCGTATTTAGTTTTTTTTCCACTGCTTATTTATCAGATACAGGGAGATATATTTGGAATGCGCATATAGAATATGAATGGATCAGGGCACTGTATCAGATGATATCATACATCTCTATCATTGCAGTAATTGTGTCCTATCAAAGCATTAAGGAAAGCCACAGAAAAGAGAAAGAAAATGCTCTCCTTGCGGAACAGGTAGCGAGCATGGAAAGCCATATCAGAGAAGTGGAGTCTTTATATCGTGATATTCGTGGATTGAAGCATGATATGGGAAATCATGTGATGGTACTGGAAAATCTTGTCCAAAAAAACGAGCAGCAAGAAGCCGTCAGGTATCTGTCAGAGTTAAAGAAACAGTTGGACGAAACCGGAACAGAGGTAAAAAGCGGTAATCCGGTTACTGATGTAGTGCTCACAGAAAAACAAAAGGAAGCAGTGGGAAAAGAAATTGCCTTTGTATGTGATTTTCATTACCCGAAGGGGACAAAAATCAATGCTTTCGATGTCAGTGCGATTGTAAATAATGCAGTTTCTAATGCAATAGAAGCAGCGGAGAAATGTGACAAGCCTTATGTTCATATCAAATCTTACCGAAAGAAAAATGCTTATATGATAGAAGTCAGCAATAACTTTATGGGAGATATTGTTTTAAATGAAGAAAACAGACTGCCAGAGAGTACTAAAAATGGATCGGAGCATGGCTTTGGACTTTTGAATATACGTAAAGTGGCACAGAGATATTTTGGGGACATTGATATAGTGCAGGATGAAGATAAATTTATATTAAGTATTATGCTTATGGTTGAATGATAACATTCTGCTTTTTGCTTCACAACAAAAAAAGGTCGGTTCACAACATCTCGCTTTTATATTCATGGGAAGGTTCCGAAAGAATATATAAGAAGTCGTGTCATACAGGTTTTTAAGAAACGGATTTCTAATTTTTATTTCTAGGAGGAGCAAGAAAATGAGAATTAACAGTATCAATGGAACAAATACGCAGACAGGAACAATAGGAATGGCGCAGGCGAATGATTCTGTGAGTAAGAATATTCAGAATCAGATTGCAAATGCACAGAAGAAGTTGCAGGAATTATCTTCAAATGAGGAACTTTCTATTGAAGATAAGATGAAGAAAAGACAGGAAATACAGCAGGAGATCAATAACCTGAATCAGCAGTTAAGACAGCACCAGATTGAGCAGAGAAAAGAACAGCAGAGTAAGAAATCATCATCAATGGATGATATGGTGGCTGGTACAAAAAATACATCAGCAAAGAAAGGCACAGGTCTGTCACAGGCAAGCATGCAGGCGATGATTTCCGCAGATTCCTCTATGAAACAGGCAAAGGTACAGGGGAGTATGGCAACACAAATGGAAGGCAAAGCAGGTGTGTTGGAATCTGAAATTAAGATGGATAAAGGCAGAGGAGCAAGTACAGAAAAGAAAGAGGAAGAACTGGCTGATTTACAAGCAAAGGCTCAGGCGGCAACGGCGGCACAGGTATCCACACTTGCAGATGCAAATAAGAAGATGGAAGAAGCTGCTGCAGCAGAACGCACTGATAAGAAAGCTTCTGATGCAAAAGAGGAAAAAGATGCACAGGCAGAAGGCAAGACCGAAAAGACAGTAGACAGCGGTGCAAAAGGAGAGAAAGCACAGGATGGCATATCAGGTGCAGATGTACAGACGGGAAATATAGAGAATGTGCAGAAGGATAACAGTGCACTGGCACAGAACATACAGCCTGTTGAAATAGCCGCTCCGGAAACTCCAGTGGCACAGGCAGCAGTTTATACCCATGTTGATGTCCGCTTGTGATATATGGGGACGTTCCTTCTGCCCCGCCCATCGCCCTTTGCCATAGAGGTGATTGGCTATGAGTATGTATAATGACGAGATGCACGAGTTATATGTAAGTGGGGACAAGGATTTATTAGTGTTAGAGCATTACGAAAATATTCAGATTGTAACGGCAAAGGATTTTTGTGGATTATATTTGTGCGATTGAAAAAGATGACAGAACAGAAATAGCGATTGATGAACTAATGGAAGGGGTAGAATGGTATGAGGAGTAAATAAAATTTTTATTGAAATTCTTCTGCAAACGCCAGGTGTTATCAGAAAGCAGTGTACGACCGATATATCATGTATAAACCAACACGGATGTGAATTTTGGTCAGGGAGGATTGAAAATGAATATCGGGATGAAGATCAATCCTGCGGCCGGGCAGTTTATGCGAAACGAACGGTCTGGAAGCAGCACAGGAAAACAGATTTCAGGGCTTACGGCGGTAGGAAAGAAGACGACAGATGCACCGTCACAGACGCTTAGCCCGTCGCTTCGGATGCGCATGGCAGAGATGAATGCAGCGCAGAGTACGCTTCCGCAGGCAAAGCGCGAGGTGCTGTTTGATGCAGCGAGTGGAACGACCTATGACGCGCAGCGGATGAGCCGGTCCGCCGTGTCCGCGCAGAAAAAGATGAAAAAATTGCAATATAACTTTAAACTGATCTCCTCGCAGATCCTGCGTGCAAAGACGCGCAGCAGTGCTTCCCAGGCAGTTTCCAGTGCAAAGCGAATGGTCGCACAGCTTCGGAGAAAGAGAAAAAGCGGTGAGTATGATGAGGTGGAGCTGGACGCCGCAATCACACATGCACTGGCGATGGAGCGTGTGGCAAAGAAGCATGTAAAATATTTGCAGCAGGAGGAATTGGCAGAGCAGAGCGGACAGATCTGTGAAGAATTGCCAGAGGAAGAAACGGAACGGTCAGAGGGGGCGTTATCAGAGGGACGTACAGGCTGGACGGATGAGCTTTCAGGAGATCAGGCGGACATTTCCAAGGAGTTTTCCGAAGAAATGGAGCAGATCCAGAAAGAACTGTCAGAGAGCCTTGCACAGATCCCGGAGGAGCTGGCAGAGGAAATGGAACAGCTCATGCAGGAGTATACGGACATGATGAATGAGGCGATGGAGGATATCGGAGGTGAGCTCTTTGATTCCCTGTCCGGTTTTGAAGCAGATATGGATCCGGCGGATCTAAAGGCACTCAGGCAGAAGCACCGTGCGAAGGAAATGCAGGAGATCGCTAAGGCAGATGCCAAATATCTGAAAGCAATCTTTGAGAAATATGCCGCTGACCGGCAGCAGGCGGCAAATGGTGTGAGTCAGGTATTGGGCGGAGGGAATGGAATGAGTCAAATGGGTGGAGTCATCAGCGTGAGTGGTGTGTCGCAGGCTTCATCAGCTGGTACACCTATCATTGCGGCGGTGAAAGTGGAAGGAAGTAATGTGGATGTATCGGTCTAGTGATTTAAAAACTGCCTAAAATAGTATTGACAGATATTGATTTTTCGTTGCAATAAATATTGTACTGGACGAATCGGAAGTTGATTTTTTTACCATACTATGCAGTTGCCTGAGACACATTGGAATTAAGCCAAGTGAACTGTCCCGTGTTTTTGATAAAGGTTTCGTTGGGAGCAATGGAAGAACAGAAAAAAATTCACATGGTAAAGGTTCGCGAAAAAATAAGTTATGGACATTGTAGAAAACGGGTATGAAAAGGGGCACAAAAAATGGAACACACTGTGTTCCATTTTTTGTGGTTAGGGATGATCCGATCCCATTATTTCTTATAATCGAAATCCGGAATGCTGTGCCAACGCTCTTTGAAGTAATGCGCAACCATTTTCGGCTTTCTGTCTCTGGTAAAGAGACCTTTTTTATTGCCCTGTACACGCAGCATGCTCTGGCTGGTGGCAAAGTCTGCGAAGTTCCATGCCTGTTCACCAACGACAAAGTCATAGTCATCAAAGACTGCATTGTTCATCTTGTAGTAGTCTACCTGATATTCTTCCGTATACATCACAGGTGTGGTGTCGTGCAGGCCCATAACCGTATCAGCACCGTACTCTGTGAAAATAACCGGCTTTCCGAGTGTTTTCCAGCTATCCAGCTCCTGACGGAGTGACTTTTCAGGACCGACAAGATCCGGACCACCGAAATACCATCCGTAATAACGGTTCAGGCAGATGACATCGCTAAGCTTTGCGGAACAGTCTGTCTCCGGGGTAGTGCCCATCTGCACGCTGACAAGTGTGCAGGGACGCTTCTGAGGATCCAGGCTGCGGGCGAGCTCATAAAGAGGAGCGAAGTAGTCATAAGCGCCTTCTGAGTAAGAATCCGGCTCATTGGCGATGCTCCACATTACAACGCAGGCATGGTTTTTGTCTCTGGAGATCAGGTCACGGATCACATCCTTGTGGTGCTCCTGGGTCTGTACACCATGCTCCTTGTCAAATGTATGGATCTTCTGACCATTGAAATTCGCACCGCCGCCGAAATCAAGATTGACACCAACTGCAGTTGTCTCATCGATGACAACGATACCTTCCTCATCACACAGACGCATCATTTCCTCACTGTACGGATAATGGCTGGTACGGAAGCTGTTGGCTCCCTGCCACTTCATAATGGAAATGTCTTTCGTATTCATCGGCAGATTGATGCCTCTTCCGGCCGGGAAGGTATCCTCATGCTTGCCGTAGCCCTTGAAGTAGAACGGTCTTTCGTTGATCAGGAACTTTGTTCCTTCTACGCGGACGGTACGAACACCATACGGAAGTGTGTATACATCTTCTCCGAAGGTTACTTTGATGTCGTAAAGATATGCATTTAGAGGCTGCCACAAAGTAACGTCTTTGATTTCCAGAGTGCCCTCTGTACCCTGTGCTTCTGCCATTTTCTTTCCCTCGCGGTCAAAAACCTCTACCAGACAGCTTCCTTCGCCAACCGTATCGAT
Organism: Lachnospiraceae bacterium; assembly: GCA_022773965.1. GTDB lineage: Bacteria > Bacillota > Clostridia > Lachnospirales > Lachnospiraceae > W0P33-017. The sequence continues at coordinate 18,660 of JALFNQ010000150.1, read as the reverse complement.
GCAGTAGGTAAGTGATGCATCGGTTCCATTCACCTGAGGTACAACCGTGATGTCTGCGATATAGTTCTTCGGTGTGGTGTAGATTTTTACCGGGCGGGTAATTCCACAGTAGTTGAAGAAATCGAAGTTGGGATTATTCTGCGGTTTGGAAGGCTCTGTGCTTCCGCCAAATCCCATCATACCGCCCATCATATCGGATTTTCCTCCCACAGGGAGTGTGGTGTAATCAATCACGTTGTCGACTGCGATTGTTAAAAGGTTATCACCATTTTGCAGCTTGTCTGTAATCTCTACTTCGAATGGAAGAAATCCACCCTTGTGTTCACAGATGAGAGCGCCGTTTAAGTAGATCTTAGCTTTGTGTGTAACGGCCGCCATGCGGAGCATGATCCGCTGACTTTTGGCAAATGCCGGCATGGAGATCATGCGCTGGTAGAAGACCCATCCGTAATGATCGCGGAAATCAGCGCCTTCCTTGAGATCGTTGTAGGAAGCAGGAACCGGCATGGTCATGGCATCCTTCAGAGGAGTGGCATACCATTCCTCTGCAAATCCATTTCCGTCGTCCAGTTTGAAATCCCAGACGCCGCTTAAGTCACTGAGTAATCTTGATTCTGTTAAAATAGGATACAACATAGTTTTAACCTCTCTTTTCTTTTAATATGCTTACATTGTTTTCAACTGTTTTTTTATCCAGTGGATATAAAAATTGTAAAACCAAAGCCAGAAGAACGAATCCGACAGCAGGCACCAGGCAGGTAATATTGTAAATTCCGGTTGTAACAGCTGGATCGAAGGCTGTGGCTGCTGAATAGCCGACGAGGCTTAAAAGTCCACCGATCAATCCGGAAGAGGCTGCCTGTCCAAGCTTGCGGGCAAAGGAATATACAGCGTAAATGGTTCCATCCGACCTGTTTCCGCATCTTACTTCTGCGTCATCAATGACATCGGTGATCATTGCCCAGCATAACAGATTGAAAAATGCGATTCCTATTGAGGAAACCAGATAAAGTCCTACAAAAACCCATACATTTTTCGTGTGAAGAAAATAAGCAACAAACAGAGCAATTGCGCCAATAGCGGCTCCGGCTGTGGCAAGCTCCTTTTTTCCTATTTTCGTAGAAACCTTTACGATTACTGTAGAAAGCAGCAGTGTCACAACACTTTGCAGCATAGTTGCCATGGACAAAGCGCCTGCGTTGCCGAAATAATTCGGATAAATGTAATTCCCCATACCGCCAAGGGTCAGCTGAGCCAGAAGAAGCAGCAGGGCTGCGGCAACAATGCCGATGAGGGCGCGGTTTCCAAGCATGGTTTTTACAAGCTCACCGAAAGAAAATTTCTCTGTTTTTGTTTCAATCTTTACACGCTCGGTTGTCAGATGATAACAGATCATATAGCAGATAATTGCGCCGATGGAACAGCACAATGCTGCGATGCACATGCGATTGCCGGAAAATACGATATTTCCTGCTGCATCTGTGTAATAGACAACCAGTGGAAGTACAACACCGATGACTGTGCTTGCGAGTGTTGCTCCGATGGTACGGAATGTGGAAAGTGATGCACGTTCTTTTGGATCTTCTGTGATCGCAGATGCCATGGAACCGTAAGGAATATTAATTCCGGTATAGCAGATACTGCCCCATAAAAGATACGTGAAAAACATCCAGAAAATCTTAAATCCCATAGACATGTCTTTAAACCATACGGCGTACATTAAAAATGATGCCAGGGCAACCGGTCCGCAGACTCTGCGGATCCAGGGTGTAAATTTTCCTTTTGCCGTTCGCTTGCTTCGGTCACAGATCTGTCCCATCGCCACATCGGTAAATGCATCGACGATTCGTGCGATCATCATCATCAATCCTACCAGACCACTGGAAATGCCCATGACATCTGTGTAGAATTTCATCAAAAACATGGATGAAAGAATAAAGGTAAAGTCGTTTCCGAAGTCACCGAACATATAGCCGATCCGGTCTGCCATACCGAAAGGCTTTGTTCTTGTTTTTGCCTTCTCCATTAGTAAATCCTCCTTTTTACTTTTGTGTTTTTTGGTGGATTCATCGTATAGCTTTTTTATCCAAATGAGTTAGCACAATATTTACAATAAATAATAATAAATTTATATATATATTAAGGATTGATAAATATTATATTATTATATATAAATATAGTACCAAAAAGGAGGAGGGGTTATGCATGGAAAGAAGCCGGATAGATCTTGTGATTGATTTTGCAACACAGTTTTTTAGTGAACTGCGTATTGCTACACGCTGTGCAGAGCTTTCGGGGGAATGGGATGATTCTTTTGATCTGGGACTGAGGAAGACGATCCTGAGTGACCAGACCTATATAGACCGGACATTTCCTGAATTTGATCCATGTAATCTTTCTGAAAACACGATTGCGCTTGTTCAGGATCTGTTCCGATGCTATTATGTGATCATACCGATTCCTGCTCCGGAGTCAAGACCAGGATTGTTTGTTGGCCCATTTGTATTGAATCAGCGACCCGAAACAGCGCAATCGATACACTGCGGGACAAGAAGAATTATCTGATCATCATCAACATGCTTTTTCGTAAGGCTGCACAGCGAGCACAGGTACATCCTGTTTATCTGGATGAAATTTCCGGAAAAATGGCTGTGCGAATAGAAGCTTTGAATTCGGTGTCTCAGGTTCCGGCCATGCAGCGCGAAATGATCCGCAGATACTGTATGCTGGTGCGATCCAATTCCACCAAAGGGTATTCTCCCGTGATTCAGGAGGTCATGAACTATATTTTTGTGAATCTGGAGGATGATCTGAGCCTGCAAAGGATTGCTGCAGAACTTACCATGAACAAAAGTTATCTGTCCACGCTGTTTAAGAAAGAGATGGGAATGACACTCACTGATTATCTCAATCGTACCCGCATCAAGCGGGCAATCTATCTTCTGAATACGGAGAATATGCCGATTCAGGAAATTGCCCAGTGGTGCGGGATTCCCAATTTGAGTTATTTTACCCGTATTTTCAAGAAAGAGACGAATATGACTCCAAGTCAATATCGGGAGATGATTACGAGTGGGACAAGGGACGGTTCGTAACTGCAATCATTCAATGACAAAAAGCATAAAATGAAGTTTATTTCATGTTAAAAACAAGGATCACCACACCAAGCACAGTCAGTACGATTCCCACAGCCCGGTTCAGTGTTTCCGGTTTTGCTTTATTGGCGAATACGGCAGCAATTCTTGCCCATAAAAAGGTAAAGAGAATGCAAAGCCCCATGATGACAAGGTTCGGAGAGTCCCCGAAGGAGAAATGGGAGACCGCTCCGGTGAGTGCCGTAAATGTCATGATAAATACGCTGGTTCCGACGGCTGTCTTTAATTCGTAGCCCAATACACTGGTAAGGATGAGCAGCATCATCATGCCGCCGCCGGCACCGATAAATCCACAGATAAATCCCACACAGGCGCCGCAGATGACAGAGCCCAAGATTTTTTTACGCCGGGAGACAGCCTCCATATCCTCCTTGGAAGTCATGACAGGCTTGACGATAAATTTAATACCAAGCAGCAGTGTCATAAAGGTACTGAAATTTCCCATGGTCCTGGCAGGTACGATGCTGGATACATAGCTTCCGATGACGGTAAAGACCAACACCATGGACATCATCAGAAGTCCGTTTTTGATATCCAGATTATCGTTCTTTTTATAGGTGTATGCGGAGACCGCGCTGGCCAGCACATCGGATGAAAGAGCGATCCCTACCGCTGTGTAGGGCTCTACATGCAGAAAAGTGATCAGCATGGGACTGATGACTGCGGCTGCACTCATGCCTGCAAAGCCTGTTCCCAGCCCTGCGCCCATACCTGCAAAGAATGTGATCAAGATCGTAAATAAGATATTCATTTCATTCATTCCTCCAATGTTACGTATTATAACACAGTAAATCAGACTTTCCATAACTTTATAGTTTTTTAATAAATTCGTACATTTTTCGGCGGGAGCAGGTCATGGACACGGAGAATCGTTACCGATACTTCCCAGAATCTGGGCGTGAAGCTGATCCCGATGGGATTTGCAGGATGGCTGCGAAAATTCAGTGATGAATCTTGGGCATGTGCGATACCTGATGTGCTTTGGGCTGATTTATAACACATATCAGTTACCATATATTTTACTTTGATCCCCCTGTCATGACAAACAGTCATTTGACATTTCTTATATCGAAAAGTATAATGGCGTGTAAATTCAGGAAAGGAATGAAGGCAGGAGCTGGTGAAAGAATCATGAAACAATCAAAGGGTATTTTTTATGTATTAATGGCTGCCATATTGTTCAGTATTGGCGGTCTTTGCATTAAGGTGATCCCATGGTCACCTCTGGCCATCAACGGTGCAAGAAATCTGATCTCGGTAATTATTATTGGAATCTATCTAAAAGTAATTCACCATAAGATCATCGTAAATCCTCCCGTGATTTTTGGCGCTATTTGCATGACGGGGGTTACAAGCTTTTATTGTATTGCCAATAAGCTCACTACTGCTGCCAATACGATCGTATTACAATTTACAGCACCGATCTTTGCGATCTTTTTTATGTGGATATTTTTCAAAGAAAGACCAAAGAAAGTGGATATCGTTACATGTATCGCTGTGTTTGCAGGCATCTTATGTTTCTTTATTGATGGATTGGCAGCCGGAAATATGTTAGGAAATGGTGTCGCTATTTTATCCGGTGTCTGCTATGCCGGTGTCTTTATGATGAACAGCTTCGAGAAGTCAGATTCATTATCTTCCATTTTAATCGGGCAGGGAGTATCAGCGGCGACAAACATATGGTTTGTTTTTGGTGAGACAGATTTTGGAGCCACTGCGATAGGCGGTATTCTGGCATTGGGAATTTTTCAGCTGGCATTTGCCTATATCTTTATGGCAAAAGGCCTGGACGAGGTGCCGGCAGTGACTGCCAGTCTGACAACTGCGATTGAACCGGTTTTAAATCCGATATTGGTAGCAGTATTTTATCATGAAATGATCAGTCCTTTATCTTTGGTGGGTGCAGTGATCGTGGTAGTATCCGTTGTGGGCTATAATGTGTGGAAGGCGAAAATGGGTTCATCACAGACCCAGGGCAGCTGACTACAGCATGATTTTATTTTGATAATTTTGTAAGTAATAAAAGGCATGTACCACCGCGTGCATGCCTTTTCGTCTCTGTTCTGTTTTTTCATAACTGTGGGATTTTAAATAAAGAAATTCCTGATGCTTTCACAAAAGCGAAAACATCAGGATAAAATGGCAGAAGCTCCCGCCCATCACAAACAGATGAAAAATCTCATGAGAGCCAAAGTTTTTATGTTTATTGTTAAAGATCGGAAGCTTCAGCGCGTAGATCAGTCCACCGATGGTGTAAATGATCCCGCCTGCCAGAAGCCATGCGAACTGGGCGTGTGATAGTCCGCCGATGATCTTGCCAAAAGCCAGCACACAGGTCCACCCCATTCCGATATAGAGAAGAGAGGAGAACCATTTCGGGCAAAATACCCAGCAGGATGCAATAAAAATACCAATCAAAGCAATGCCCCAGACAATGGAAAGCAGGATCATACTGACTGCAAATACGCTGAGAGATACCAGATAGACGGTCTGCGGTTCTTTTGCAGCTCTTAGCAGCAGAGGAATCGCCGCGAAAATAGCCATAATCATACCGATAAAATGTGTAATTGCGCTGCCCGGATCTTTCATATGTCTGTTCATATTGGTCACCTTTCTTTTATGTGTTTTTTTAGAATAGATAATGTAGTTTTTGAAACTACTTGATGGAATGCATGTTACCACGTTGCTGCTGAAAATGCAAGAGGAATCTGTGTTTTTCTATTGACCTTTTTGCAATCCGAAAATATAATGATGTAAGAAGTTTGGTAACTGTTCAGAATAGGTCGAAGCACTTGCTGCTGAGACCGTGAGAATATGATTCAGGAGTGCAAAAAGCCCATTGCGAAGCAATTTTAAATGGATTTTTGCATCGTAACTGTGAAGGAACTGAACAGTTACGAAGTTTGATTATACAGGAGGAAAACAATGGCATTAGCAAAAAAGCCGGTCAACGGCATGAAAGATATTCTGCCTGAAGAGATGCAGATCCGGGATTATGTGCAGGGTGTGATCAAGGACACCTACCGCAGCTTCGGATTCACTCCGATCGAGACTCCGTGCATGGAGAACATCGGCAATCTCTCCAGCAAGCAGGGCGGCGAGAATGAAAAACTGATTTTTAAGGTTTTAAAGCGCGGTGAGAAGTTAAAGCTCGCAGAGGCAAAGGAGGAGGCAGATGTCGTAGATTTTGGTATGCGCTATGATCTGACAGTGCCTTTAGCGCGTTTTTATTCAAATAATGCAAACAATCTGCCCGCCCCCTTCAAGGCGCTGCAGATGGGAAATGTATGGCGTGCGGACAGACCCCAGCGCGGCAGATACCGTCAGTTTATGCAGTGCGATATTGATATTCTGGGTGAGCCTAGCAATCTGGCAGAGATCGAACTGATTCTGGCAACAACGACGACCATCGGACGGATCGGCTTTGAGAATTTTGAGATCCATATCAATGAGCGCCGTATTTTAAAGGCGATGGCGCTCTACAGCGGCTTCCCGGAGGAAGCGTTCGACACGGTCTGCATTATTTTGGACAAGATGGACAAGATCGGCAGGGATGGCGTTGCAGAAGAGTTAGAGAAGGAAGGCTTTGCAAAGGACGCAATTGGTAAATATCTGGCTCTGTTTGGCGGTGTGGAGCAGGCAGAAAACGGACTGAAATATCTGGCGGATACTCTGGCTGATTATCTGGAGGAGGGTGTCTATGAGAACCTTCAGGAGATCATTGATGCCGTGGAGGCCACCAAGACTGCAAAATTTGATCTGGTGTTTGATCCCACATTGGTGCGAGGCATGGGGTACTATACCGGAACGATCTTTGAGATCGTGATGCCGGAGCTTGGCGCAGCATGCGGTGGTGGTGGGCGTTACGACAAGATGATCGGACGCTTTACCGGAAATGATGTGCCTGCCTGTGGTTTTTCCATCGGTTTTGAGCGTATCGTGCTGCTGCTCATGGAGCAGAATTTCAAGATCCCCACGCAGCCTGCAAAGAAGGCATATCTGATCGAAAAGGGTTATCCTGCGGACAAGTTGGTGGAGGTTATCGGCAAGGCACAGGCGGAGCGTGCAGAGGGCAAGCAGGTGCTTGTGGTACGTATGAATAAAAATAAGAAATTCCAGAAGGAAAAGCTGGCCGCAGAGGGCTACGAGGAATTTGAGGAATTTTTTTGCAGATAAATTTTTGATCTGATCCGGCAGAAATTGTGGAACATGATTTTGTCTGGGGAGTAGATCAATCAGGAGGTAAATATATGAGTGAATCAATGCAGGGTCTGCACAGAACCCACAGATGCACGGAAGTATCGAATGCGAATATCGGTGAAACCGTCACTGTTATGGGTTGGGTGCAGAAACGAAGAAATTTAGGAAGTCTGATCTTTATTGATCTTCGCGACAGAAGTGGTCTGCTGCAGATCGTGTTTGACGAGCCGCAGATCGGCGCAGAGGGCTTTGCAAAGGCAGAGAGCCTGCGCAGCGAGTATGTCATTGCCGTTGTGGGAACCGTGCAGAAGCGTACCGCAGCCGTCAACGAGAATTTAAAGACCGGAGATATCGAGATCATCGCGAAGGATCTTCGCATTTTGTCTGAGTCCGAGACACCGCCGTTCCAGATCGAGGAGAACAGCAAGACGAACGAGGAGACGAGGCTGAAATACCGTTATCTTGATCTGAGAAGACCAGATATCCAGCGCAATCTGATGCTTAGAAGCCGCGTGCTTATGCTGATGCGTGAATTTATGGCAAAGGAAGGCTTCCTTGAGATCGAGACACCGATCCTTTGTAAGTCCACTCCGGAGGGTGCAAGGGATTACCTTGTTCCCTCACGTATTCATCAGGGTCATTTTTATGCGTTGCCGCAGTCACCGCAGCTGTTTAAGCAGCTTTTGATGGCCAGTGGTTATGACCGCTATTTCCAGATTGCAAAGTGTTTCCGCGATGAGGATCTGCGTGCAGACCGTCAGCCGGAGTTTACACAGGCGGATATGGAGTTGTCCTTTGTGGATATCGATGATGTGTTGGATGTGAATGAGCGTCTGTTACAGTATGTGTTTAAAGAGGCGATCGGTGTCGATATTCAGCTTCCACTGCCCCGCATGCCCTGGCAGGAGGCAATGGATCGTTTCGGAAGCGACAAGCCGGACACCCGTTTTGGCATGGAGCTGCAGGATGTGTCTGATGTTGTGAAAAATTGTGGTTTTGGCGTGTTTACCGGTGCGTTGGAGGCAGGCGGCAGTGTCCGTGGTATTAATGTCTGTGGACAGGGCGCTATGCCGAGAAAGAAGATCGACAAGCTGGTTGAGTTTGCCAAGGGCTGTGGTGCCAAGGGTCTTGCATATCTGTGCATCAATGAGGATGGTACCTACAAGTCTTCTTTTACAAAATTTATGACGGAAGAGGAACTGGCTGCACTGGTAGAGAAGATGAACGGAAAGCCCGGAGATCTGCTCCTTTTCGCGGCAGATAAGAACAAGATCGTGTGGAATGTGCTGGGCGCATTGCGCTTGCAGCTGGGCGAGGAGCTTGGTCTGGTGGACGAGAATCAGTACAATTTCCTCTGGGTGACAGAGTTCCCGCTTTTAGAGTGGTCTGACGAAGAAAACCGTTTTATGGCCATGCATCATCCCTTTACGATGCCGATGGAGGAGGATTGGGCAAATATCGATTCCGATCCCGGCAGCGTGCGCGCGAAGGCTTATGATATCGTATTGAACGGTACAGAGCTGGGTGGTGGTTCTGTCCGTATCCACCAGAGCGATATTCAGGAGAAGATGTTTGAGGTGCTGGGCTTTACAAAGGAGCGGGCTCATGAGCAGTTTGGCTTCCTTCTGGATGCATTTTCCTATGGGGTGCCGCCCCACGCAGGACTGGCTTACGGTGTAGACCGCATGATCATGCACATGGTTCATGCAGATTCCATCCGTGATGTAATGGCATTCCCGAAGGTGAAGGATGCCTCCGACCTGATGAGTGATGCACCGGGTACAGTGGATGCAAAGCAGTTAGAGGAGCTTGGCATCGCCATCGTAGCGGGTGAGGAATCATAAATGGAATGAAAAAGGATGTCTGTATAGACATCCTTTTTATTACAGGAGGAAGAAAAAATGTCAATCTGGCTGGAACTGGTACTTCAAAGTATTGCGCTTGGCGTGGCGCTGGCGATGGATGCGTTTTCGGTGTCCATGGCAAACGGACTGAATGATCCCGGTATGGAAAAGAAAAAAATGTGTGTGATCGCAGGGACATTTGCCGGATTTCAGTTTGCGATGCCCATGATCGGGTGGTTTTGTGTCACGACGATCAAAGAGATTTTTGCGATGTTTGAGAAATTTATCCCGTGGATCGCGTTGCTCCTGTTGTTGTTCATCGGTGGCAAGATGCTGTTGGACGGTATCCGGGGAGGGGACGATGGCGAGGAAAGCTCCGGGGAGCTTGGTGTGAAGCTGCTCATCGTACAGGGCATTGCCACCTCCATTGATGCGCTCTCCACCGGCTTTACGACTTCTGCCTACAGCGCGTTTCAGGCGTTTATTTCGTCCCTGATCATTGCGGTGGTTACATTTGTTATCTGCATTGCAGGCGTGAAGATGGGTAAGAAATTTGGTGTCAGGCTGGCTGGAAAGGCGCAGATCCTCGGCGGTGTGATTCTCATTCTGATCGGACTGAAGATCTGTTTTATTGGGTAGAGAGTGCAAGATTTTACAAGTCATGATTTGCTGTGCAGCAATTTTATCCGACAGACTGTTTTCTATATTTTTGTGTGAGGGCACGGAACAGAAGTACAAAAATATGTTATACTGAACCGGATAGGATCAGTCAGGAACGGAAGAAAGGAACAACAGATGAAATTAAATACGATATTGGGGAAAGAGAAACTGACGCTCTCGTTTGAGGTGTTTCCACCAAAAACGGATGCGGATTTTGAGAGTGTGAAGCAGGCGGCGTACAAGGTGGCAGCGCTACACCCCAGCTACATGAGTGTGACCTATGGTGCGGGCGGCAGCACCAGCAAACATACGGTTGCCATTGCAGAGGGCATTCAAAAGGAGTATGACGTGCCTACGATCGCGCATCTGACCTGTGTGGGAGCGACAAAGCAATCTATACGGGAGGCGCTTGTAAATATGCGTGACGCAGGTGTGGAAAATGTGCTGGCGCTGAGGGGGGATCGTCCCTCATGGATGGAGGGTGAGCCGTTTAAGGATTACCACTATGCATCTGAACTTGTGGAGACCATCAAAGATTTTGGCGGTTTTTGTGTGGGTGGTGCCTGCTATCCGGAGGGGCACCCAGATGCGGGAAATAAGCGTGAGGACATGAAAAACCTGAAAAAGAAGGTGGATGCGGGCTGCGAATTTCTGACAACGCAGATGTTTTTTGATAATAATATTTATTATAACTTTTTGTACCGTGCCAGAGAAGCCGGCATTTATGTGCCAATCATCCCGGGCATCATGCCTATCACCCGTGCGGTTCAGGTAAAAAATGCCGTGAAGCTGTCAGGATGCCATATGCCGGAGCGCTTTATCAACATCGTGGATCATTTTGGCGGAAACAAAGACGCAATGCAGCAGGCGGGTATCATCTATGCAACGGATCAGATCATTGACCTGATCGCCAACGGGATCACGAATATCCATGTGTATTCCATGAACAATTCCAAGGTGGCGCAGGGGATACTGGAGAATCTGTCTAAAATTTTATAATCCATTCAGCTCCTTGCCCGGTTCAGCTAACGCTTCATTTCGCCGTGGCTTTTCACAAAAGAAATCTAAATCTTAATTTTTTATAAAATCTATTTACAAACAAAAAAGATGTGCTATGATTAGCATATCTTTTTTCGTATACAACTATATTTCTCTGCCGTTCGGCAGAATTTTTCCCGGAGTAAGACAACCTGACTACGGAGGTATTTTATTGTCTGAAAAGAAAATTATTGGTTTGTTTGGCGCAGGTCAAACAGACATCTGTATTTATGTGGCTTCTATTCTGCAGAATATGGGCTTTCATGTCTGTGTGGTGGACAATTCCTATGAGCAGGCAATGCATTACTGTATTCCTCATCCGGTGGAAAAGCTGCTCACAATTACCTATAAAAAAATTGATTATGAATGTCTGGTTCCTGTTGATTGCTGGCAGGAAAAGGACTATGACTATCTGATTGTGGATATGGGTGTCTGGCCCTCGGAAGATGCATTACAGGCCTGCGGGGAGCGTTTTCTTGTGTTGGACTGTTCGGTTGCTCAGATTGCCCGTTACAGAGAGCTTATGAAGCGTGCAGCGTTACCGATGAATGTCATTTTGCGTGATGTATGCGCAGAGGCGGTCAGTGCGAGACGAATATTTGCCATGCTGCAGGAGGAAAACTGCTTTGTGGTGGATTCCTATGTGCTGCCCTTGAACGAGGATGATATGGCGGGGCGCTTTTGCATGCAATATCAGGGCTATCAGAGCTTTGAACATTTGTCTGTACCCTTTGAAAAAATGCTTGTGAAGATATGCAGGGAGCTTTCAGACTGTGAAGATACACAGATCTGGCGCAGTCTGAAGCGGGCGAGAAAGGGAGTGTGCGCATGAAGATCGTGTTTTGGGGTGCCAGTCACGGATGCGGAACTACAAGTAATATGACTGCAGTTGCCAGCTTTCTTGCCCTTGGCATGAACCGCAAGGGCATCTGTTTGCAGCCAAAGGCGGGGGACGGTGATCTGGAAAATTTTTTCTGCTCCTGGGAAAAACGTTCTGTGCTTCGGGAAGAAAGCACCTACTATGCACTGGAGGGCATGGATTATCTCATCTGGCAGGAACAGCACCACAAATTGGATGCGGCGGTGATGAAGGAGAGTATGATACCGGTTTTGGATCAGCGGTTGTTCTATCTGCCGGGTGGATCCAGAGAAAAACCGGGACTTTATCCGACTCAGACGGCCCAGCTGCAGCGGAAGATACTGAATGCGTTGGAGGACTATGCAGAGCTGGTCTTTATTGATATTGGCAGCGGACGGGATGACTTTGCATCCAGTATGTTGCAGCGGGCAGATGTGGCAGTTGTCAATTTTTCCGGGGAGCAAAAGGAGCTGGAACAGTTTTTTACTGCGCAGCCGCCCTGCCGTGGAAAGGTGTTGTATCTTCTGGCAAATTACAGCAATGAACAGGTGTACAACTGTGAAAATTTACAGCGCATCTATCGCATGGACAGGCGCAGCATCTGCAGTATTCCCACAAACCCGTATTTTGCACAGGCTTGTGCGCGGGGCAGAGTGGAACAGTATATGAGAGCCTGCTGCCGCGCCCGGAGTGCCGCGCGAAGCGAGCAGTTTGCAAAGCAGGTGCGAAAGGTGGCAAATCTAATCCTGGAGGCAGGTGCGAATGAGTGAAGGTGTGATGGGACAGGGAAACCGCAGGACAGATGCACTGCCTGATCTGGATGGAATGGTGCGTCGTACCGGTGAGCATGTGAATCGGATCCTCCGGGAAAATTTATATGAAATGAATCTGGATGCTGCCAGGCTCAAACGTCTTGCCCGCCAGAAAAAGGAATTGAGAGATAATCTTGCCCGTTGTGGTGTCGGCGATGATCTGGCAAAGGCGTATGTATTGGAAGTTTTGCAGGAAAGTATGCTAAAGCTGTTTCACCTGAATGAACAGACGATCGATGAGACCTTTTATTTTAGCGAACAGTCAAAGAAAAATCCGGAATATTTATTTGACAGGCTGCTCTATATCTATAAAAAGAAGCATGGATATGAGGCGCTGCGTGTGCTGATCGAGGAAAACGGGTTGTTGCCCAATACTGTCAATACGATCACGGAAAAGGATATTCTGACTGTGTATGAGCGCAGGAGGATTTCGCTGTCATTTGTGGAAAAGCTCGAGCTTCTGACGTGGAAGGTTTACAGTGCCTATAAGGGTCTGGGAGTGATAGACGAGCTGAGGGATATGAATATTGACGGAGTTTCCGGTGGAGTTTCCGGCACGCCGGGGGACTACCACAGCGTGTGGATGTTTTTTCAGGGACGCAGTGTGCACTTGGAATTTCTTGATTTCAAGAGTGAGCGGGAGCTGGAACGGATCTGCCGTACCATCTGCCGCTATGAGCAGCCCGGCGAGCTGTCACGGGCGAGGGGGTATCTGGTGCATGAGATGGCAGATCATTCCCGGCTGGTTGTGGCACGCCCGGATTTTGCCGAGAGCTGGATGTTTTTTGTACGAAAGCTGGGCGCAGGCGGGAAAAAGGAAATGGGAGAGCTGTTTTCGCAGCCCGGAGCAAAGGAGGCTGTCACGCTGATGCAGTGGCTGGTAAAGGGCTGTCAGGTGGTGGGTATTACCGGCATGCAGGGATGCGGAAAAACTACATTGCTCATGGCGCTGGTGGAAAGTATTCCGTCAGAGTACACACTGCGTGTGCTGGAGCTTGCCTTTGAGCTGCATCTGAGACGCTGGTATCCGGAGCGGAATATTGTGACATTCCGTGAGACTCCAACGATTGATGGATGGGAGGGGCTGGAGCTGCAAAAAAAGACAGATGGAGCGGTCAGTATCATTGGAGAGGTAGCCTCTGCCCGGGTGGCGGCATGGATGGTGGAGAGTGGACAGGTAGGCTCGTTGTTTACGCTGTTTACACACCATGCCAAGACAACGCGTGCACTGATCATGTCTTTGCGAAACAGTTTATTAAAGGAAGGCAGCTTTTCTAATGAGAAGATTGCAACGGAGCAGGTGGTGAGTGTGGTCAATTTTGACGTGCATCTGCATCTGGACCGGGATGGAAGGCGTTTTATTGAGCGTATTACGCAGATCAGGGAAGCGCCGCAGACACCGGAAGGATATGAACTGGTGGATCTGATCACTTATGAGGATGGCATTTACAAGCGGAAAAACCGGCTGGATAAGGCAACGCGCACACGCATTGAGCGCTGGTTGAGTGAGAAAGAAAAGGAGGCATTTCGTGCAGCTGATATTTAACCTGATACTGGATTTGATCCTTGCCGGATTTTGGATATGGATCTCCATGCAGCGGAGACTCCATGAAGCGGAGGAAAAACTCATGATGGAACAGGAACGCTTTTTGGACGAGCTGGTGGGGCAATATGCCAGGCGCGGAGATATGCTGGAGGCTTTAGAGGAAAGTATGCAGGTGTGCAGCAGCAGGGCACAGCATGAGCTGATGGAGCTTTTGGATGCACTCAGGACGGAGCAGGGACCGGAGGATGGCGGATATCTTGGCACGGGCACAAAAAATGCATGTTTTTTGCTGCTGTTTACCCTGTGCTATACGATTCGCTCCTTTGGAGATTTGCGGATACAGGGTGTTTCACTGTTTGTACATAATATTCGCTATATTAAGGAGGAGGTGCGTACAGAGCTTCTGCGCAGACAGGAGGGAAGATATGCCTTTCTTGGTCTGACTGCACTCTGCGTCGTGCCGTTTTTTTTCAGTATTCCGATACAGCTATGGAGTGCTTCGATCAGTGAGGAACTGGACCGGTTTTACACGGGAACATATGGTTTTGTAACGCTGACAGTGTGTTTTTTTCTATCCGTTTTTTGCATGATCTGTGTGCAGGAGCTGCAATATCCCACCATGCCCGGAGCAAGAAAGCATACGGTCGCGATGCGCCTTTTGAAGCTTCCGGCGCTTGCCATGCTTGTGGACAGGCGGATCGCGGCACACTACAGCCATTATTTAAAAAAGAATGAGGCGCTCAAGGAGCTGCAGGGTTTTGGAAATATCCGGGAATTTCTGGTGCAAAAGATACTTTGTGCCCTGGGAAGTGTGCTTTTGGCAGGTGCGATCCTGGCAGGATGTGTGTTGACAGGTGCCGGTAAAAGACCGCCGGGTGTCTGGGGAGGCGGAGTGGGTACTTTGGGGATCCTGGCATTTTTTGGAGTGGTAGGCTATCTGCTTCCTGATGCGTGGGTCATTATTTTGCAGGTGCGGACGGGTCAGCAAAAAAGTGAAGAGACTCTGCGTTTTGAGACGTTGATCCTGATCGTGATGCACTACGAGAGGATCACGGTGGAGGAGATTTTGCGGTGGATGGAACGTTTTTCGTTGATTTTTTCCAGAGCTTTGCAACGGGCGGTGGATGATTTTTCCTACCAGAGACGTGAAAGTTTGGAACAGCTCAAGGAGGATCTGGCCTATGAGCCCGCGGTCAAGCTGGTGGATGCGCTCATTGTATGCGATGACATTCCGGTGGCACAGGCGTTTTATGATCTGGAGGGCGAGCGGGCTTATCATATGGAGCAGCACCGTCAGAAGGCAGAGAGTCTGCAGCGGGAAAAAGCAGCGTTCGCCCGGGTGATCGCTTTTCTGCCCTTTGTGTCACTGCTGGCGTTGCGTCTGGTCATTCCCTTTGTATTGGAGGGACTGACGCAGCTGGGATCATATTAAGAAGTATAGAAATAAGGTAATTGTTCAGGACAGGTCGAAGCATTTGCAGCTGAGACCGTGATCGCATGATTCAAGAGTGCAAAAATGCCATTGTGAAGCAGTTTTCATGTATTTTTGCATCGTATCTGTGAAGGTACTGAACAGATACGTAATAAGAATGAACAGGCATCAGGACTCCGTCACCTGCGGTACACCTCATGCCAATAATAGGAGGATTTAACAATGGAGAATAGTTTAAAAGGATTAATGCTCGCAGCAGGTATCATTATTACCTGCATTATCATCAGCTTGGGATTTTATATTGCGAGGGAGGCATCTGACACGGCCAGCAGCGGAACAGGTCAGATCAATGAGCTGCAGGCGGAATTTTCGGATACGTCCAAGACCATGTACGAGAATACGGAGGTGTCCGGCAGTGAAGTCATCAATGTAATCCGAAAATTCAGTGATGAAATGATCGGTGTCAAGGTGCAGACAAAGAAAAATACAAGCTATTATATTTACCAGTTCAATGACACGGACGGCAGCCTGAAAAATGCGTCATCGCTGGATTATAAAAGTGCCCAGAATGTCACCAGTTCCAATTATATCAACCCCACCGGGCGTTTTCTGGGCACTGTGGTTCGGGATGCAAACGGTACAATTACAGGCCTGTCCTTTGTTCAACAGTAGGAACTGCCCATGGAACATGTAACAGAAGCATTATATATGACTGCTGCTGCGGGACTTTTTATGGTGGCGGTCAGTCTGACACTTTTGGCAGGGCGCAGTGTGGACAGGCTGTTTTCAACGCAGCAGGTGGTCAGTATGCCGGGAGCGCTGCTGTGGGAGGAAATGGCGGATGAGTGATATTTTTGGAAAGGTGTGCAGTATATTTCTTGCGGTGATCATTCTCTTTGGAATGCCACTCATCTATATGAATGAGCGTGCAAAAACAGCAGAACAGATCTACCTTTTGACAGAGGCGACACATTTTGTGGATAGTGTGTGCAATACAGGCGTGATCAGTGGACAAATGCTGCGCACCTTCTATGCATCTTTAGCGCGGGAGGCATCCGTCTATGAAGTTACTTTTTTACATGAGCAGCCGGAGTATGTGTATGATGAAGGCGGGGGAAGCTATGTGCGCTGTGAGACTTACCATGATGAGGAGGATATACGAAAGCAGGTAGAACAGGGACAGGATTACTATTTTTGCCGGGGTGATTTCCTGCTGATCGCCATTGAAAAAAAGGCGGGCTTTACCTTGCTACCGGGCATCAAAGACCGCACAGTCAGTATACGTTACGGGGGGACTGTTAAATATGAAGCTTACTGATTTTTGTATGATATTTGCAGCATTGTTTGTATGTATGTTTCTCGGGCGCGATCTGCATATCGAAGGGCTGCTGGTGCAAAAGACTTCGCAGGTCATGTATAACCGCCAGATGGATCGGATCGCTGAGGATGCATTGATGGATGTGACCGAGACGGAATGGGAGGATGGCAGGCTTGATGTACGCACCGATCAGATGCAGCAGCAATATGAAAAGCTTTTATCCTTGTCCTTTGAGCTGACAGATGATGATTGTCATCTGCGGGCGTGGGAGGCGGTAACACTCTGGCAATTCGGGCAATACCCGTATGACCTTTCCGCGCAGGAACTGGATGCGCTCCGTGCAGATATGGAGAAACAGATCAACAATGTAAAGCACAGGCGGAGGGAGGCCACGCAGCTTGCGATCGCACTGCCCTATGTATCGCAGGATGACTGGTATCAGACGATTGCAGGACCGCAGCTTTTGACTTCCTTTGATCCACGGGAGCCATTTCGGGGTGTGGATCGGACGCTTTTGAGTGGCAGCCGTATCAGGAAACTACGGGGTCGCTGATCACATCCACGACACGCACTTCGCTGCGCGGACAAAAATACCCGTTGTGCTATAAAGGAAACTATGCTACAATACTTCATAAAAGTTTTTTTGGGGAGGCTTTCATGAACGGTTCAGAGATTGCTCAGCTGGTGATTCTTATACTTTTGCTGTGCTTATCGGCATTTTTTTCATCAGCGGAGACTGCATTTACAACTGTCAACAAGATATATATGCGTACCCTTGCACAGGACGGAGATGCACGTGCGGCGCGCGTACTTCAGATCACGGAGAATTCCGGCAAGATGCTTAGTGCGATTTTGATTGGAAACAATGTGGTCAATTTGTCGGCGTCTTCACTGGCGACAACCTTGGCAATCGGGATCTTCGGCAGTGTTGGTGCAGGAATCGCAACCGGACTGCTGACACTGCTGATCTTGATATTTGGCGAGATTTCACCGAAGACGGTGGCAACGCTTCGCGCGGATCAGCTGGCACTGAAATTCTGTGGTGTGATCTGGGTACTGATGACCGTTCTCACTCCGGTCATTTTTGTGGTAAACTGGTTGTCTCAGTGCTTTTTGCGGCTTTTGGGTGTACGCCCCGGCGAGGAGATCCGTGCCATGACAGAAGAAGAACTGCGTACGATCGTGGATGTCGGACAGGAGAACGGTGTCATCGAGGACAAGGAGCGTGATATGATCCACAATCTGTTCGACTTTGGTGATGACAAGGCAAAAGAGGTGATGGTGCCACGAATAGATATGTGCTTTATTGATGTGGACAGCAGCTTTGATGAAATGCTGGCACTGTACCGCGATAGCTATTTTTCAAGACTGCCGGTTTATGAGGAGTCTACGGATAATGTGATCGGTATTCTGAATATGAAGGATGTGCTTGCCTATGAGGGCAGTAAAGAAGCGTTCTCCATCCGAAAACTGATGCGTGAGCCGTTTTTTACTTATGAGTATAAAAACACCTATGAGCTCTTTATGGAGATGAAGGAAAAGGCTGTGAATCTGGCGATTGTTCTCGATGAGTACGGGGTGACGGCAGGGCTTATTACCATGGAGGATCTGCTGGAGGAGATCGTTGGAGAGATCCGTGATGAATACGATACGGACGAAGAGGAAGATTACGAAGTGATTCGCGAGGGAGAGGAATATAAAGTCAGCGGATCTATGAACCTTGACGATTTCTGTGAGCTAATCGGCGTGAAATATGAATCGGAGGATTCCGATACGCTCGGAGGTTTCCTTCTGGA
>JALFNQ010000145.1 GCA_022773965.1 Lachnospiraceae bacterium | reverse complement strand
CATGAGCTTTTCATACCAAAAGAGATCATCTATGCAATGGCGCTCATGCATGACATCGGAAGACTTGACCAGATCGAAAGAGGTGTCCCCCATGAGCAGGCGGGGGCAGAGCTTTGCAACCTGGTCCTGCCGGAGTGCGGTTTTACGGAAGAAGAAATTGACATGATCAAAGCCGCGATCCTGCATCACAGAAAAGTATCAGACGATGAAAAAAATTCGTTTTATAACATGCTGTACTGGGCTGATAAAAAATCCAGAAATTGTTTTGCCTGTAACATGAAAAATGAATGTAACTGGGATAGGGAAAAAATGAATCTGGAGATTGAATATTAATGGATGATTTGTATTACAGATAACAGTTTTATGAAAATGGTGCGCGTATGGAAGCACCGGAAATGTTGTTGTATTGCAATCGAAAATGTATGGAATGATAGAAGAGGATAGCATATGAAAATAGGAAACAAAGAATTTGACTTAAAAAATCACTGCTACATCATGGGAATCCTGAATGTGACGCCGGATTCCTTTTCAGATGGCGGTAAATTTAATAATCTTGACGCGGCACTTAAGCATACGGAGGAGATGATCCGTGACGGTGCAGATATCATTGACGTGGGTGGAGAATCCACAAGACCGGGGCATATACAGATCTCAGAGGAAGAGGAGATCACGCGGGTGACGCCGGTGATCGAGTCGATCAAAAAGAATTTTGATATTCCGGTATCCATTGATACCTATAAAGGCTCTGTAACGCTGGCAGCACTGCAGGCGGGGGCAGATCTGGTCAATGATATCTGGGGCTTCAAATATGACAGCAGGGTGGCAGAGTATACGGCGAAATATGAGGCTGCATGTTGTCTTATGCACAATCGAAGCGAAGCGGTGTATGACGATTTTCAAAAGGATTTTATGACTGATCTGCAGCAGTGTATCGACATTGCAAAAAAAGCAAATATAGCGGATGATAAGATCATTCTTGATCCGGGTGTTGGTTTTGGAAAGACTTATGAGATGAATCTCGAGATCATAGGTCATCTGGAGATCATGCATGAGTTAAAATATCCGATCCTTTTAGGAACATCAAGAAAATCCGTGATCGGTCTGACACTGGATCTGCCGGCAGATGAGCGGGTAGAGGGAACTCTGGCAACAACGGTCATCGGAGTGATGAAAGGTTGTTCCTTTGTGCGCGTGCATGATGTGAAGGAAAATGCACGGATCATCAAGATGACAGAGGCGATTCTGGCAAGGTAGGGCATGACAGCTATGAAAATCAGGTTGAGACATTTGTTGCTGTCTGACGTATATTGTGCTGTTCTTGTGCCGCGCAGATTGGTATGCAATGTCTTACACGAAATAGCAACTGCTATGGAGGAAATTTGATCATGGACAAAATAAAAATAGAAAAGCTGACAGTTTTTGGAAAGCACGGCGTATATCCGGAAGAAAATGTGCTGGGACAGAAATTTCAGGTCTCGCTTGTGATGTATACAGACACACGGAAAGCAGGCATGACTGATGATCTGGAATGCTCTATCAATTATGGCGATGTCAGTCAGTATGTGAAACAGTATTTTGATGAGAATACTTTCAAGCTGATTGAAAAAGTGGCAGAAAAGCTGGCAGAGAACCTGCTGCTCAGATATCCTTTACTGGAAAAGGTTGACGTAAAAATAGAAAAACCATGGGCACCGATCACTATTCCGGTGGAGTCGGTTGGTGTGGAAATCTCCCGTGGATGGCATACTGCCTATGTTGCGCTCGGCTCCAATATAGGAGATGAAAAAGCATATCTTGATGAGGCTGTGGAAAAATTGAAAAATCATCCACTCTGTCAGGTCAGAAAGGTGGCTGACTATATTCAGACGGAACCTTACGGTGGTGTGGAGCAGGATCCCTTTTTGAACAGCGCACTGGAACTTCGAACGTTATTATTTCCGGAAGAACTGTTGGCGCTTTTAAATCAGATCGAGGCGGAAGCAGGACGGGAGCGGATCATTCACTGGGGACCTCGCACACTGGATCTGGATATTTTATTATATGATGACTGCGTGATTGACACGCCGTCTCTCACGATCCCACATATTGATATGCAAAACAGGGACTTTGTGTTGATTCCCATGGTACAGCTGGCGCCATATTACAGGCATCCGGTGCTGGGGTACACGATGAGACAGCTGCTGGAGCGGCTGCAGGAAAAAAATCCAGCATAAATTTCAGGGTCAGAATGCAGATGAGAAAAAAGACCTTGCAGAGAGTAGACATACTTTTCTGCAAGGTCTTGTTGCGATTTCATGAAAAATTTTTGCGAATTTCCTATGAAACAAAATGCTCAGTCAGAATGCGCACCAGTACATTTTTTAGATTGTTTGACTGTAAATTGATGATAATGAATCCAGACAGTTTCGTTTGATATCCATTGCAGGATGTACATACTTATTGAGTGTGATACTCACATTTGAATGTCCGAGCATTTCGCTGACACTTTTTACATCTGCGCCGCTATTGATACAGTTTGTGGCGAAGGTATGCCGTAGTACATGAAAATGTGTGTTTGGTATATTTGCATCGCGCAAATAGGTTTGAAATTTGTATTGGTAAGATCTCGGATCCATGGGATATTTTCCATTTACAAAATAAATTCCAGAATTACGGAAGGGGATCATTAGATCGATCAGGTGATCAGTCAGGGGGATCACACGTCTGGAACAGGATGTTTTCGGGGCGCCTTCTATCAACATGGTCTTTTGGCTGTCGTCTGACAGGCGCACCCTTTGTGCAGTTCGGCGTACACAAAGAGATTTGCTTTCAAAATCGATATCCTCCCATCTCAGTCCACAGATTTCTCCCAGACGCAGTCCGGTAAATAAACACAGGACGATTCCAAGCTTATAGGTATCCAGATCTGCATAGAGATAATCCAGAAGCTTTTTCTGATCTGCCATACTCATGATCTCAATGGGTTCTGTTTTCTTTGCTCCGCCGGATAATTGCAGCCTGACGTTTGGAAAACTGTAATAAATACTGCCATATTGGAGCATTTGATTTAATACGCAGAAAATGCTTTTGTGAATGCTGGCTGACAGCTGTCTGGGTAATATTTTTACAGCGGTATCAGATGTAAGCTCACAGACTGGCATGGAACCAAGTGGTTCCTTGATATAAGTGTCATAAATGTCAGCATATTTTTGATAGGTAGAATATTTGCGCTGTTCCCTGATCTCCTGTAGCCACTGTTCGCACAATTCATCAATGGTTATGGTGGTGTTGAATATTGCGATTCTGTGTGCCTTTTCCTGTAAGATCATTTTTTGAAGGAACAGCTTTTCCCTCACCTCGTTGTAAGATTTTCCATAGATGGAACGATATTTTCTGTCACCATCGTTCTCCTCCATATATCTTGCCTCCCATCTTCCGTCTTTTCGTTTTCTGATGTTTTCTCCTCGTTTTGCCATATTTCCTCCTGTTTTTTGCCCTTTATTAACCCAAAATATGTAGCTGGGTTTTTTATTCTTTCGTAACTGTTCAGTACCTTCACAGTTACGATGCAAAAATCCATGAAAATCGTCTTCAACGATGGGATTTTTGCACACCTGCATCATGTTCTTACGGGTGCTGGACATCCAGTGGATGTCCGTTTAGCACCGACCGGAACGGAGTGTAGACCTGCGCGGTTCCGCTCCGACCTGCTTTAAACAGTTACATTCTTTCTATTTTGCCATTTTTTTTAAAATCGAGGGGAAATATATGGAGATTTAAAAAAGACTGGTCATTGACCAGCCTTTCTTAACAGTTCGATTTCTTCTTTATAGGGTGCCCAGGTGTCTTTGGGATTATCCGGGTTTTTGATCCAGGGAGTTTCCAGGATCTTTGGGATTTCAAGGAAATCCGGGTGCCAGACAACGCGCCTGATCGCGTCAAATCCCAGCGCGCCTTTCCCAAGATTCTCGTGGCGATCCTTGTGTGCACCGCGGACATTTTTAGAATCATTGATATGGAAAACGGCGATCTGGTCTTTTCCGATGATACGATCAAATTCATCGATCACGCCATCAAAGTCGTTGACTACATCGTAGCCTGCATCGTGGGTGTGACAGGTGTCAAAGCAGACGCGCAGCTTGTCGTTATATTTCACGCCGTCGTAAATGGCTGCCAGCTCTTCAAAGCTGCGACCGATCTCGGAGCCCTTGCCTGCCATTGTCTCCAGCGCGATGACGCAGTCCAGATCGGGGGTCAGTACTTCGTTTAATCCTTTGATGATCTGGGCGGTTCCGGCGTGGACACCGGCATCTACGTGGGAACCGGGATGCAGGATGAGCACATGACTGCCCATGGCGATGGTTCGTTCCAGCTCGGTGCGAAGAAACGTCACAGCCAGCTCATAGGTCTCGGGCTTGACGGTGTTGGCGAGATTGATGATGTAGGGTGCGTGTACGACAAATTCCTCGATGCCGTTCTCACGCATGAGTGCGTGTGCCGCCGGGATATTCAGCTCTGAGATATCCTTTCTGCGGGTGTTTTGAGGTGCACCGGTGTATACCATGAAAGTATTTGCACCATAGGAGAGTGCCTCCTTCACCGAATTTAAAAACATATCCTTGCCGGACATACCGACATGGGAACCAATCTTGATATCGGGCATCATTTTATCCTCCTGAAAATGTATTTGTTGAACATCGTACGCGCTTCATCTCACATATGCCAAACGCAGATTTCTTATGCTGATTGCCACATGCCGGATGAAGCGCTGTGTATGGAAATTATGAACGTAGTTAGTAATCCACCTTCTCGAGACAAAGCCCGCATGCCGGGGCGGTAGGTCCTGCCAGCCGTCTGTCTTTCGCGTTTAAGATCATCACCATATCCTCCGGCTGGAATCTTCCGGCACCGACTTCAAGAAGTGTCCCGACGAGGATGCGAACCATGTGCTGCAAAAATCCGGTGCCGTGGAAGGTGAAATAGATTTGATTTTTGCTGCGCTTGATCGTGATAGAATCCACAAGGCGTACGGTAGATTTTTTCATCTTTGGATTGCCGCAAAAGCTCTTGAAATCGTGTTCGCCCTGTAAATATCCGGCAGCGCGAAGCATAGCGTCCACGTCCGGTTCAAAGTCCAGTCTGGTGACGTAACGGCGGTTAAATACCGGTTTTCCCTCACCGACATAGCAGGTGTAGGAATAGGTCTTGCCCACCGCCTTGTAGCGGGCGTGAAAGCGATCCGAAGCCTCCCGGACATCAATGATCCCGATGTCATCCGGAAGATAGCGGTTCAGGTAAGTCTTGATCTCTGTCTCAGAAAGAGATGTGTTTAAAAGAACACTGGCAACCATTGCTTTTGCATGAACCCCGGCATCTGTTCGCCCTGCACCGATGACCTCAGGGATCTCATTCATGTTGCACATACGCTGCAGAACGGTCTCGATCTTGCCTTGTATCGTATCTTTGCCCGGCTGGTGCTCCCAGCCGAAATATCTTGTTCCATCATATGCAATTGTCAGCTTATAATTTTTTGTCTGTTCATTTTTCATAGGATGAATTCTAACAGAGTTTGAACAAAAAGTCTATCGAAACTTTGGAGGTTACTTTTCACACAGTAGCCAGCATTTACTGCGGGCTACGTGCCATAAACGTACATAAGCCATAAATTTGGCGATTTTGCATGCGAAGCATCGCCAAATTCGTTGCAATTCACAAGTCAGCTGGCTGACATGTGAATTGTAACCTTTGGAGAAAAATGTAACAACGATATTTTACTTGCAGCTTGACAATATGATATGACGTGATAAAATAGTTTAAGAACCAAACAGTTTAGAAAAGAAATAGTTTAAAGCTTGAACTACTAATCAGGAATTTTCTGCATACTTAAAATGCAGATCACTGACCGGGGGTGCCATGAAAAGGAGGCGATGAGATTTGGCAAAGACAGATCATATTGGTTGCCGGATGCGCTATTTTAATCAGTGCATGAAGCGGCTGATCGAGCAGAAAAAACGTAAAAGAGAGGAAACCTATGGCATGTCCATGACGGACAGCTGGATTTTGAGATATCTGAATGAGCACGCGGGAGAAGAGGTTTTGCAAAAAAATATAGAGACAGATCTTCATATTAGGAAGTCTGCATTGACCCAGCAGCTTAATGAGATGGAGGCGCATGGACTGATCCGCCGCAGTATTTCCGAGCATGACAGCCGGTATAAATGTATTTCCAGAACGGAAAAAGCCTTAGAGATCCATCAGCAGATCATGGATGAGATCGAGGAGCATGAAAGGCTTATGAAGAAAGGGATCAGTGAGGAGGATCTGGCTGTTTTTTCACGGGTGCTGGATCAGATGATCGAAAATATCAGCGGAGAGCCGGAGACGGTTCACAGACCGGATTGGATGTGTAAAAATGACAGTATATGATGCATTGGAAAAGCGGCATGTGATGCCCCGTGCCTGGGATGACTGGGCAGATTACCGCAGGGCGTGGAGTGATTGGATCATTGCGCACTGCAAGTGGGATACCAGTATTCTGATCGTTGGTGCAGGTGCATGCAATGATTATGATCTGGAGCATTTTACAAAATTTTTCGGGAAAGTGTTGCTGCTTGATATGGATGAGGCATCCATGCAGGAAGCAAAAAAGCGTGTTCCGGTGGCGCACCGTGACAAGATACAGCTGTTTACCGGTGATTTCCTTGGTATCACACCACAGGCGTATCAGGAGTTTTGCCGCAAGATCCAGGAGGAGATCAACCATCGTGGAAAGCTGACGGATATTACAGAGCTTGCACAGATGGCATTACTGCTGGTGGAGAAGCTGTATGCAGATGCAAAAAAGAATCGGGAAAAACTGACTTTGCCGCAGGCAGATTATGTGGCAGTCAGTGGTGTCCATAGTCAGGTAAATCATATGCTGCCCTGGATCTGGCAGGCATATATGCAGGCGTTGGGACAGCGGGAAGAGATGATCTTTCAGCGGATCTCGCAGGAAAATGCCAGGATCATGCACGAGATGAATGATAAGCTTTTGGCTGCGGCGGGACAAAAGCTGTTTGTAGCCGCAGAAAAAGCCCGCGTTGGCGTGCCTGGCGGAGTGGAGGGTGCATGGCAGGCACTTGAAGATCTGAAAAAGCGCGCAGAGGTACCAATTGCTGACAGTAAAAAATTTGCGTGGGGCTATGATCTGCGCCAGAATATGATTTATGAGATGGAAGGTCTGGTGGCCGACACCCGGAACAGATACGAGGAAAACAAGATAGGAGGTACTTTCTATGCTCAAAACATTAGGAGCACAAATTAAAGAGTTTAAGGCTGCTTCTATCGCAACGCCGATCTTTATGACGATCGAGGTGCTGATGGAGACGGTCATCCCGTTTTTGATGGCCTCGATCATCGATGACGGTGTGGATAAGGGCGATATGCACCATATTTACGTGGTTGGCGGGCTGATGATACTGATCGCGGTGATCGGATTGCTTGGCGGCCTTGGCGGGGCGCGCTACGGAGCGAAGGCGTCCGCCGGTTTTGCAAAAAATCTAAGGGAAGCGATGTTTGCAAACATCCAGACATTTTCCTTTGCCAATATTGATAAATATTCAACTGCCGGTCTCGTCACCAGACTGACAACGGATGTGACCAATCTGCAGAATGCGTATCAGATGATTCTGCGCATGTGTATTCGTGCACCGCTCTCCATGATCTGTGCGATGGCGATGAGCTATATTATTTGCCCCAGACTTGCAAATGTATATCTTGTGGCGGTGATTTTATTGGGAACATGTCTTGCTATTTTAATGGTTAGAACTCATAAATACTTTTCAAAAGTATTTGAGAAGTATGATGATCTCAATGCCAGCGTGCAGGAAAACGTAACAGGCATCCGTGTCGTAAAGGCGTTTGTCCGTGAGGACTACGAAAAGCAGCGTTTTACAGCTGCCAGCCGCAATGTGTATGGCATGTTTGTAAAGGCAGAAAAACTGATCTCGATGAATGCCCCGATGATGCAGTTTACGGTTTACAGCTGTATCCTTCTGGTTTCATGGATGGGGGCAAGGCTGGTTGTTATGAACGGACTGACAACCGGTGAGCTGATGAGTATGCTGACCTACAGTATGAATATCCTGATGAATCTGATGATGCTGTCCATGGTGTTTGTTATGATTACCATGTCAGTTGCCAGTGCAAGGCGTATCTCTGAGGTCATCAATGAGAAGAGTACGTTGACGAATCCCGAAGATCCGGATTATGAGGTTACGGATGGAAGCATCTGTTTTGAC
The DNA here is from genome assembly GCA_022773965.1 of Lachnospiraceae bacterium. Taxonomy (GTDB): domain Bacteria; phylum Bacillota; class Clostridia; order Lachnospirales; family Lachnospiraceae; genus W0P33-017. The sequence goes on along the minus strand of JALFNQ010000145.1, from coordinate 3,281 downwards.
CATGTGTCATTTGATTATCATGGAGACAAAGAAAATCCGATCTTAAGGGATGTTAATCTGAATATTCGCTCTGGAGAGACGATCGGTATCATCGGAGGAACAGGAAGCTCCAAGTCCAGCCTGGTAAACCTGATCAGTCGACTGTATGATGTGACAGAGGGAACGGTGTCTGTAGGTGGCAAGAATGTGCGTACTTATGATCTGGACACGCTGCGTAATTCTGTTTCAGTGGTATTGCAAAAAAATGTGCTGTTTTCCGGTACGATTCTGGAAAATCTGCGCTGGGGTGATGAGAATGCCACCGAGGAAGAATGCAGGCAGGCATGCCGTCTTGCTTGTGCGGATGAGTTTATTGAGCGTTTTCCTGATCAATATGAAACATATCTGGAACAGGGCGGCAGCAACCTGTCCGGAGGCCAGAAGCAGCGTCTTTGCATTGCCAGAGCGTTGTTAAAAAAGCCCAAAATTCTTATTTTGGATGACAGTACCAGCGCTGTGGATACAGCGACTGACGCAAAGATCCGAAAGGCCTTTGCCCGGGAGATCCCCGGCACGACAAAGCTGATCATTGCGCAGCGTATTTCCTCTGTTCAGGATGCGGACCGCATTATCGTCATGGAGGATGGTCAGATTCTGGGCTTTGATACACATGAGCGCTTGCTTGCGACAAATGAGATTTACCGGGATATTTATGAGTCGCAGACAAAGGGCGGTGGAGATTTTGATGAGAAGGCAGGTGAGAACTAATGGCAGAGGAAAAAGTAAGAGAATTTAAAGGAAACGGGAAAGGTTCCAGAGGACCGCGACCGCAGCTGGAACACCCCATGCAGTCATTTCTCCGCATCATGCGCTATCTGTTACAATATTACCCGGTGCATATGATCGTGGTGGTCATTGCCATTTTTGCCGGTGTGCTCTGCAGCGTGCAGGGAACCTGGTTTATGAAGGATCTGATCGATGTGTATGTCAGGCCGCTCCTTTTGTCAGATCAGCCGGATTTTAGTGGATTATTACATGCGATCCTTCGCGTAGGCGGATTTTACCTGCTGGGCGTGGTTGCAGTTTTTGTACAGAACCGTGTGATGGTCTATGTGACACAGGGTACACTGATGCACCTTAGAAACGAGATGTTTGTCCATATGGAGACATTACCGATCAAATATTTTGATCAGCATCCGCATGGTGATATCATGAGTATTTATACAAATGATATTGACACATTGCGTCAGATGATCTCACAGAGTCTGCCACAGTTTTTGAACAGCGCTATTACGATCGTCAGTGTGTTTATCAGTATGGTGATGCTCAGTATTCCCTTGACGATCGTTACACTGGTGATGGTGGCGGTGGTGCTTTTTTCTACCAAAAAAGCAACCGGTATGAGCGGAAGATTTTTTGTTCAGCAGCAGCGTGATCTTGGAAAGGTCAATGGCTATATCGAGGAAATGATGGAAGGACAGAAGGTGGTCAAGGTATTCTGCCATGAATCACAGGCACTCGAAGAGTTTCAGAATCTGAATGATCAGCTTTATGACAGTGCATTCAATGCAAACCAGTTTGCAAACACACTGGGTCCCATCAATGCACAGCTGGGAAATGTGAGCTATGTGATCTGTGCGATGGTGGGCGGTCTGTTGGCGCTCAATGGAACCTTCGGATTTACACTGGGCTCACTTGCAAGCTTTTTGACATTTAATAAGAGCTTTTACATGCCGATCAACCAGGTGAGTCAGCAGCTCAATGCTGTGATCATGGCGCTGGCAGGTGCCGACCGTATTTTCAATCTTTTAGATGAGAAGCCGGAGACAGATGACGGCTATGTGACGCTGGTCAATGCGAAAAAAGAGAATGGAAAGCTGGTTGAGAGTGAGAAGCGAAGCGGTCTGTGGGCATGGAAGCACGTCCATCAGGCGGATGGCAGCGTGGATTATGTGGAACTGACCGGCGATGTGGTGTTCGATGACGTTGACTTTGGCTATGATCCGAATAAGATCGTATTGCACAATGTGGATCTGTACGCGACACCGGGTCAGAAGATCGCTTTTGTCGGTTCCACCGGAGCAGGAAAGACAACCATCACGAATCTGATCAACCGGTTTTATGATATTCAGGACGGCAAGATCCGCTACGACGGCATTAATATCAATAAGATCAAAAAGGACGATCTGCGCCACTCGCTTGGTATCGTTTTGCAGGATACCCATCTTTTTACCGGAACTGTGATGGAAAATATTCGTTATGGAAAGCTGGATGCTACTGACGAAGAGGTCATTGCAGCTGCAAAACTGGCAAATGCGGACAGCTTTATCCGTCATTTGCCGGAGGGCTATCAGACGAAGCTGACCGGAGACGGCGCATCTCTTAGCCAGGGACAGCGTCAGCTACTTGCCATCGCCAGGGCTGCAGTTGCCGATCCGCCGGTGCTCATCCTTGATGAAGCCACCAGTTCCATCGACACCCGTACGGAGCGTATCGTTCAGGAGGGCATGGATCGCCTAATGAAGGGCAGAACGACCTTCGTTATCGCCCACCGCCTCTCTACCGTCCGCAACAGTGACTGCATCATTGTTTTAGAGCAGGGACGAGTGATTGAGCGCGGAAACCATGACCAGCTCATGGCAGAGAAAGGAAAGTATTATCAGCTGTATACCGGAAATTCGGCTTCTTAAATCTCATGGCATGCCCATTGGATCATCCTGTTGCCTGGGCATGCGTTTTACGATCGTGCGTATGAACGGTTGACAAGTTACCCGTAGGTCACTATAATAAAAGTGACCTACGGGTAACTTTTTGCTTTTAGAAGAGGAACATTGATCATGAAAATTACAAAACAGGAGATCCTGGATACTGCGCTGGATGTATTTGCTGAGAAAGGATACGACAGTACGATCCTAAAGGATATTTCAGATCGTTTAAATGTCACGAAAAGCGCTCTGTATAAACATTATGAGAGCAAGGAGGCATTATGGGATGCACTGATCGATCATGTGGAGCAGTACTACAGTGAAAACTTTGGTCATATGGAGAGTATCGTGATTCCGAATAGCATGGAAGAACTGACAGAGCTGACACTGCGGCAGCTCCGGTTTACCATGCACGATGAAACGGTGCGAAAAGTCCGAAAGCTGCTTACCATGGAACAATTCAGAAATGAACGGATGAAAGCATTGGCAACCAAACACTTTTATTCAGATATTGTCTCCATCTATACGACAATTTTCCGGGGAATGGCAGAAAGAGATCTGATACAGATCGCCAACCCTGAACTTGTGGCAATGGAA
>JALFNQ010000119.1 GCA_022773965.1 Lachnospiraceae bacterium | reverse complement strand
ACGTCATTCATGCTGTCCGGTGCAAAGTCGATCACGCCTCCGCCATAAGCTATGCAGCAATCCTTTCTGTAATATTCTTTCCTGGTCTTTTTCCAATCACTCATATTTTTTACCTCCGTTAGTAAGTGCTGCTTTCGCAGCCTGACATGCTAACATCATCGGCAGAAAGATTGCTGGAAATCCTATTCTCATATTATCATGGACTGACTCATTTACTCAATATCCAATCCAAATTGATAAATCTCATTGACCGCCGCCTGTGCTTTTTCGGATTCCTTCTTTTTCATAATCGCATTGCGGTCACTTAATATGGCAAGCATCTCGTCGACCACTTCCACATCCGGTAAATGTGAATAGTGCGACAGATACCCGATCATTCGGGCTGCCGTGAAATCTGTATTCAGGTTCTTTGTCACAAGGTCACACAGATTCTCCGGATATCCCCGGTCAAGCATGATCTGATACAATTGTTTACTAAGCGCTGTTCGTTCTTTCAATGTTCTTTACCTATATCATAAAATTTTTGTGCATAATTATGCAATTCATGATACTCCATGCAGAATATTCACCTTTTCATGGAACTGTTCAATTCCTTTGCCGCCCCAATCTGTTCTGAACGGATACGATTTACCAGATTTCTTTCAACCGTATAACCCGCATGATCCAGTGCATCGATTGCTTTCTCAAAGTCATCCTGTTTTACCAGTATATAATCAGTATCAAATGTTGATATCGCGAAGATGCCAATTGCTTTGCCTGCGAGGACAGTTGAAATACCGGATAGGATTCCGATCAGCGAAAACTCCATCTGCCCCTTGATCCGGAATGCTTTCCATCCGTCTTCCCTGTTTGTTGCATTGTCCGGAATCTGTTCTGTCAGGCAGACAAGGGAATTTTCTGTATCCGTCTTCTGTGGAAAACAAAACGCCGCAGATGGATCCACCATGGAATAATCTGCAACCTTACAAACAGAAAAACTGTATATCAACGGTTCAATATGAATCTGTGCCTTTTCCAGACTGCGCTCTTCTTTTTGAATTTGTCCACAGACCTTATCGATTCTTCCATTGCGGCTTCCAAAAAAACGCTTATGTATTTCTCCATATGGGATCCAAATATTTGCATGTTCTATCCGATCATAAAGCCGGTTCAAAACAATCTCAAATTCCTGTTCTTTTCTTGGAAATATACCTGTTTCTTTATAATACCTACGAATCTCTTCATTGATCCACCGGTTGATTTTCTCTTTTTGGCCCATTTTGAGATTCGAATATTTCTTATCCGTCTGTAGCAGACGGCTATCAATCATCTTATGATTTTTTCTGGACAACTTCAACAACCTCCATCCCTACAGATCATCCTCTGTGTAGAATGTACCCGTCATGGATGCATTGATCTCCGAAATCTCTCTTGTACCATTAATATAATCTGCATAAATATCCCACAGATCCATGCCTTCTTCTTCGATTCCATCCTCATCCGGAATCCACTGTCTGATGAGCGCAATGCGCTCCTCCTTGGTTGTGTTTGCTATTGAATAATCAGCCATTTCTCGTTCCTCCAAAGTTCTTCATCTGCTTCTATTCTAACACTTTTTTTCATCCTGTACATGACAAATCAACTAATTCGTGTCATCCATCTTCTATCACATCCGGCTGTCCACATACTTATGGTACCATTCCCATCGCCCGCCTTTGGCGCGCCCCCTGCCCGTGTCTACGCTCCGCTCCGGTCGGCATACTTGCTTTTCAACCACCATTTTTATCTAATTCCAAATTCCACTATCCGCAAGCAGTTTGATACTTTGAATTACTGTATCATACGTTTCCGGTACAAAGAGTAACCCCAGCGTTATATCTTCATAATCTTTTCTGTAAGCCTGACTTTCCATCATTTCATTCAAAATATCTGTTACACATACGCCTTCCTTTGCAGAAGGACAAATAGGCAGTTCTGAACGCACGGCTCTTACCTCCGGAATCAGTTTTGCCAATTTCTCGGTAATGCCGACATTGTTTACAATCTTATAAATATCATACAAATGTCTGGAATGGCGCTCGATCTCGCCTTGCATATAGTAATCGCACAATGCAAAAACTTTATCTGCCAGTATTCTTTCAATGGTCTGTGTTGTAATTTCAAAAGGCATCAGACCATAAGTTTCTGCTAAATCCAGACGGTTAATTTTGTTTAAGAACCGATAGATATAGTTATCAACCATTCTTTTCGTTGTCGGAAACGGAAGCAGTGCCACATATGTTTCCACTACCAGTTCCGGCTTCAATATATTGGACTGCACATACATAGATGGGTAGGCAGCTCTATAACAATTGTAATGTCTGCGGCTTCTTGTCATCTCCAGATTGGTAATCGGGAAGCCAAATTCTTCCATCGTAGCAACAACAGCCTTTTTTAATCGTCTCTTTCTGGCATCTCCCGGTGTTCCCGATTCCGCCGTATAAGATATATCGATGGCTTCTGAAAAACGGTCTAACAGTTGGTAGCATTTTGTGAGTGAGGTTCCACCCTTAAATACCATATCATCTAACTTTTCTGATAATGCCTTAAGCGTGATTGTAACGTAATAATCTTTTTCGATCACATTCGTTGGAATTGCAAGCTCATTTGCTGCACCGACAATCAGCTCTTCAAATGCTTCTCTGTCATGATGTAAATTCATAGATCATCCCCCATTCAATCATCTTTTTTGCAGTCGCACCAGTTAGAACGGCGGATACCTCTGAGAGCTGTTCTCTTGTAAAACACTTTTTTCTCATATACGAAAGCAGAGTTTCTTTTGTTTCTTCTTTCGTAAGTTCGGCATATTTTTCAGCCTGGCCAATGCTGTCTAAAAACTGCAAAAGCTCGGCATTAGAATCAGACACCGTAATTACTGGTTTCTTAACCCTGACCCGCTGTGTGCCAACCGTAATCATCCGTCCATTCGTTGCCTCACGGTTGGTAACAACCTCTATAACCGCAGGAATCTGAGTTGTTAGTCCTAATTGATTGGCAAAAGTAATTCCTGTTACATATCCGTAAATCTCTGATTTGTTTTGCACATATTTACGCATAATAACTACGGATGGATCAAGATAACTCTTACCTAACAATCCATCACGCTTTGGTATATAGTAAATTCCATTATCATATCGCTCTAAAAAACCACTTGCGGCAAGTCTCTTTACAGACTGGCGAACTGCATTTTCAGACAGTCCCTCAATCACTAGATCATTGAGAAATATAGGCTCATTATATCCGTAATTCTCCATCAAATAAGTTTTTAACATACTCTCACCTCCACGGATATCGTACTATATTTATATTCTTATTGTCAATATTTATGTCTCCCTATATGTCTTATTATTTCCTAACCGAATATAGATATTCACAATAAAACGAAACAAATACTGTTCTGCAGCCAAGGTTATGGCTGTTCCCGCCACCCTTGACAACAGGACAGAGGGGCACTTTAAGCAATCCACCGACGGCGATGAACTCAAGAACACCCTGATTGTTCCTGTCCGTCGGAATGCACATTGTACCACCCCTCTGTCCCGTTATCAAGGGCAAGCCCCTTAGGGGTGGCTACGTTTCTCTCTGGCTCGGAATCTTAGAACGATTTTTTTGCCAATCTTCACGCTATCATATGGTTCCGTGTCAGTAATTTTTATGTGTTAGCTGTAACTGCTACTATAGTTCTTTGCATAGCCCTTGCTGTCACTTTATTACAATCTATTCTATCATTCTTTTCTATTTTAGTGTCACTTATTGCTTTTGAGAGCTCCTATATAGCACAGTTTCTATGATTACTGACAGTTTTGCTTCCCATTATGGGATTTTGTGTCACTAATTGAACGAATGCGTGCGCTCACAGCTCCGATCATTAGATTTCTAAGCAATCGGTTTTCTCCATTCCAGAATCGGTGCAATTTTCTCACTGTAGAGACATGATCCCATGCTCTCATTCTTTGTAGCAAGCAGAGACCAACGTCCCGCTCGCGGGCCCTTGGTTCATCGTTGGGCTTCGCCCAAACCCTTCCGCTTTGCGGAACAAGCTGCGCGGGCGGCTGCCTGCTTATGCTTCAAAAACAGTTTCACGCAACTTATTTTACGCTGCAAAAACCACATTTCATCAATTTACAGAAAGGAACTGCCTATGTACCTGAAACTTTATCTTTCCGAACAGGAAAAGAAACACTTGGAGTCCATTGCCGAAAGCAGGGGCATCTCTTTATCCCGGCTCTGTTACGGGCAGATCGTCCCTCTTTTGTCAGATCCTCTGGAGATTCCTATCCCAGCAGGAGCTTTTGCGACAGCGAAGCTCTGTTAAAGTGCGTCATTTTTTCTGCCGCCTCCCCTTATTCAGGTTCGGCACTGGTGTTCGCTGCTAGGGAGACACTCACCTTTTATTAAGTTGACGCTTGGTTGACC
>JALFNQ010000090.1 GCA_022773965.1 Lachnospiraceae bacterium | reverse complement strand
CATTTATTGGCCAGAACTTCCAGATCCTCTTCTTTGACACCCAGTGCCTTCAGATTTGTCGGCATATTGATGGATTCATAATAAGATTCCTGCTCATCAATAGCATCCAATATGGTAAGCTCTGGATGTTCGTAGTCGATATCTTTATTCCACACCTCATGCGCATACTGTAACCAGCGGGGAATATTTGCAGAATAAACATATCGGGCCCAGCTGCACCAAAGAGCCGCAAGTCCCGCACCATGTGCCACCTTCGGATACATTCCGGATACTTCATGCTCCATCTGATGAACGGTCAGCTGCATCGCTCTTCCGCAGCCGGTAAGACCATTATGAGCCAGAGATGATGCCCACATCATATTTGCCCTTGCATTGTAGTCTTCCGGATCCAACAGACAATCAATGCCCGCACGCAGAACACTTTTGATGACTGCGATCGCGATAGAATCCGTAAGATAAGTATCTTCACCCGGCATGAAAAAGCGCTCGATCGTATGCATGGCAATATCTACCGTACCACAGGCTGTCTGGTAATCATTGACCGTAAAGGTCAGTTCCGGATTTTCAATCGCAAAATCCATGCGGTTCATGGGCGAGCCATAGCCACGTTTATCGCCATTCTCCGTATCTGTAATGACACAGGAATTAGACATTTCAGATCCTGCAGCAGATAACGTCAGAATACAGCCCTTTTTTAAAGTTGCCTTGGGAGATGCTTTTCCAAGAGAGAAATCCCACACATCCACATCCGGATTTGCAACACCATTTGCAATGTCTTTTGCCGAATCCATGACAGAACCACCGCCAACAGCAAGCACAAAATCCACACCCTCAGCGTTACACAGCTCAATTCCTTTCCGTACCAGGGACAGTTCCGGATTTGCAACCACTCCACCAAGTTCCACATATGCAATATTCGCGTCCTCAAGTGCCTTTTTTACACGATCCAAAAGACCACTTGCCTTTGCAGACTGTCCGCCGTAATGAAGCAGTACTTTCTTTACATCATATCCTTTGATGATCCGTCCTACTTCCAGCTCCTGATCTTTTCCAAAATATACTTTCGTTGGAGTTTCATAAATAAAATTTTCCATTTTCTTCGCCTTTCTATAGCAATCCTTCATTCCAAATACTGGTTGATTTTTTGTTATAGTAAGACATTTATGAGGTAGTTGTCAAATGATTTGTTACCTTTCAGACTTCAGCCTGAAAGGTAACAATTATTTTTCTGCTCCAATGACCAATTTCATGATTCCTGCAATTGCTGCATATAATACACCTGCCACCGGCCAGATGATCCAGGTAAAATCCCAGCGCATTGTCCAAAAACTCCATCCAAGATAAATTGCTGTCATGAAGCACCAGTATACACTTGAAATCGCCTCCATCCTTCTCTTGGCATTCTTTTCTTCTCTGGTAAAATCACCTTCTTGAAGAAGCGTATCAAAGCTGCTCTTGATAGTTCCTACACGGATAATCATGTTAACTGCGACTGCAATCATACACAGCAGAAGTACAACAAAAACACCCAGAATATAATCCGGTGCATCCATGACTCCGGCAAGGACAAGCGGAACAACAGAAATGATGCAGAGCACAACACCAACAGCAATTCCCCTCGTAAAAACAGGCTCATAAGACCGGCTTCTTTCCTTGACCATTCCAGAAACTCCATATTCTGTCTCAAAGTTCTCTTTTCCAAGAGACTCCATGCTCTTTTCCCTGATCCCACATGTAATAAGCATGAACACTGCTGCCGCGATCATTCCGAACAAAAAAATGCATCCGATACCGCCAGCAAATGCTTCCGACACATGAAACCTTGGTTCTTCTGCCAGTATCCCCAAAAGAACCAAAAGTGTCGGGCTTAAGATACACATGGAAACTGCATTTGCGATCGTAGGCGCATCCTTCCGCTTCATCTCCAGAAATTCATTTGCTTCCTCCATGGACACTCTGCGCATATGACCGGCTTCTTCTGACTCTGTATTGGAATACACAACGACCTCCGCCTGCTCCATTTCATCTTTTAAGAGATAATCCGTACTGACTCCAAATAGCTCTGCCAGCTGAATGACACGCTGCAGATCCGGCACGGAGCCGGCACTCTCCCATTTTGACACCGCCTGTCTGGATACCCCTAGTTTCTCTGCCAGCTCTTCCTGTGACCATCCGTTTCGTTTTCGTTCTTCTGTAATCTTATCTGCTAAGATCATCTTTTTTCCTCCTCATATCAGTTCCTTTTTGTTTTTACACCGTAAAATATACGTTTTTGTCCGGTTGCAAACCACCATCCCGGGCTTGCAATTTGTCAAATACCTGTTGCAACCGCCTCTTTTTCTCTGAATTCTTATACCCTTATCCTACTTTTTTTCCGGCAGCGTTGTGATCAGGAGATAAATTCCACCCAATACCACGATTGTTATGATCATGATCAGTATCATAGTCTCAGGCTTCACCACGTTTCCCCGAAATACCGGATTGCAATCCAGAGAATCCGCAATGCCTGTTACAACCTCTTTCGGGAATCCTTGCACCTCCATCTCTTCAAATACTCCCCGAAGCATATGGTTCTTGATCAATGCGGTTCCATAAGTTCCCGGCAGATAACTCATCGCCTTCTGCAACCCCTCTCCAAAGTTTGAGATTGGCATATACGCACCACAGACAAAGCCGTATCCGGCACTCACGATCGTTCCCACTGCCGACATCTGTCCCTGCGTATTCAGAGGATAGCAGACAATACTGGAAAGAACACTTCCAAAAAGCACAAGAAGAATCATATCGAAAATCAAAAGTACTACATCAAACACCGTCAGATACCATCCCATCATCCAAACATATCCCAGGCACAATACAAGTGCCAGCAGATTTACCATCAGTGAATTTAACACTGTGGAAAAGAAATATCCCAGATAAATCACAGGTTTTCTGACCGGCGATACATCAAAATCCTTTCTCACTCCGTTCGCCCGATCCTGTACCATCGTCAGGTTGACGCAAAAAGTCACCGTTACACAGCTGACCGCCAGAAGTGCTGCCGCAAGCTGTCCGGCTACGGTTCCATTGATCAATTTTTCTGATATATGTAACACTTCCGGAATATTGGAAACAAACGAATTCTTATATACCTTTGCAAGAAAGGTCGCATACAAAACGATCAGAATAATCGGTGTGATCAAGGATGAAAAAAGCATTCCTTTATCCTTAAAGAATAATTTCCGGTTTCTGTTTACTAATGTTTTGAACGTTCCCACTACTATTCACCTCCCAGTTTTTTTCCTGTAACAGATAAAAATACATCATCCATTCCACCCTTTACAATTTCATAGTCACGAAATACTGATGCATGATCGACGATGAGACTTGTAGCAGCCAAAGGTGTCTCTATTTCAATTCGGTAGCCATCCCTGATTTCTTCATATGGCATGCCAAGAGACTCTATTTCTTCTTTTGTCACTCCATAGATAGAAAGATTATCCTTCACATATCGATTCTTTAACTCGTAGGGAGTTCCCTCTGCTGCGATGTACCCATGATCGATCATGACGACATAGCTGGCAGATGCTGCCTCCTCCATATAATGGGTTGTCAGAAATACCGTCAGCCCTTCTTCCGCACGCAGTGTCTCTATAATTCTCCAGATCATTTTTCTGGTCTGCGGATCCAAACCGGTTGTTGGTTCATCCAGTATCAATATCTGCGGTCGGTGGATCAAAGCTCTTGCAATATCTACCCTTCGTCTCTGTCCACCGGAAAGCTTTCCCACCGGACGGTCAATAAATTCCTGAAGCTGAAAAACCGTGATCAACTCCTGAAGGCGCTTTTCAAAGTCCTTTCCGGTAATGCCATAAAGGGCTGCTCTGCATTTTAAGTTTTCTCTTGCAGTCAGTGGCTTATCCAGTGCACTATCCTGAAAAACAACACCGATCCATTCTTTGATCTTGTGTACTTCATGCTTTACATCTTGTCCGTTCACCCGGATACTTCCGCTATCTGCGGCAAGCTGTCCACAGATCATGGAAATCGTTGTGCTTTTTCCTGCACCATTCACACCTAAGAATGCAAACAATTCTCCTCTTTTTACACGAAAACTCAAATTATTGACCGCTTTTACGGTTCCAAAGCTCTTACTCAAATGCTCGATTTCAATCATATTTTTCTGATTACTCACGATATTTTCTTCTCTCCCTTTCCTTTTTCACATGCAGAAAATACTTCTGCTTTCTCGTACATTATAGAGTTTTCCTGATCACTGTGATAGGCACATATTATAGTGAAATGTGTTTATTTTCTAGATATCAACGTAAAAAAGAATGTGCCTCGCACATTCTCACGCCGAGTTCGGTCAATTCCAAGCTATCTATTTTTGTAATATATCAATGCCAGGCTGTTATTTGTCTGTATCATCCTCTGTTCTCGAGCTGGTTCCGTAGTCATCGACAAACTCAGTTGCCGTAAAGCAAACCTCATACTCGCCCGGTTCCTCCACAATCACATCAAGCGTTGCTGAATCCAAATCTCTGCCGGTATAATCCGGATCATCCATCCTGTCGACTCTGTCAACAGCATCAGCTCTGCTTCAAACTCTTCGATACCTATATATTTCTTCATTTTTTCAATCGCCTTATCCGCACCACCGCCGCTAAAACATGTAAAGACAGCTGTTCTCTTCCCTTGAATATTTGGATTTTCTTTTATAAAAGTTCTGATCGGCGGTGCAAAAGTACCGGCCCATACCGGAGTGCCCAAAATGATCCTGTCATACTTCTCCACACTGAATTCATACGGTTGCAATGCCGGGTTTTCTCCCATGACAGCACTTTTTTCACCCCAGATAAACTTCTTTGCGCCTTTATCCGGATATGCTTTGACCGGTTCGATCCGGATAATATCCGCATCTATTTTTTCTGCAATTTTACCTGCTACATATTTTGCATTTCCCGTCATTGAATAATATACAATTGCTGTTTTCATTTTTTCTCCCACTCCTTGATCTGTTCTTTTGCTCCCTCGAAGCCATTCTCGTTTCCAAAGATTTGTCAAGATATCAGACAACCGATAATCAAAAAACCACCCTCGAAAGGGCGGTAACTAAAAACGACTAATTAAACTGCGAAAATGCATCTACTTTGGTCACACCATCCACATGAATGTATACATCCATATAGGTTATATTGTTTTTTTTATATTCATATTCAAAACAACTGATTACATGATCCTGTTGTTTCTCTTTAAAGTTGTTCGCCTGAAGGTATTCCATAATCCTTTTATAAGCATTCGGAATTCTCTCGAATAGCACATCTCAACCAGCTTCGCAAGTTCCGGTATCACTTCGTCTGCTTCCCATCTCGATACCGTTTGTCTGGTAACGCTCATGATTTCCGCAAATTGTTCCTGCGTCAGTTTTTTTCTGTTTTCGCAAATAACTGATATTTGTCCCTAAACTCATATATCTCATCTCCATGATAATTATTATCTATCGGCCTTTAGACAATTGCTATTATGACATATGGAACGTTGCAAAACAACCAACTCCTGTGTGCCTTTTCATAATAATATGTAACATGGCCTGTTGCATGGCGTTCTAATCCCCGCTCCCGGCGCCATCGTTTCCGGCCATTGTTTTTATCGTATGGCTCATGACATCTCTGACATCAGACGGACTCAGTACCCTCGCATACTGCCCGTATGAGAGAATGTAACTGAAAAACCAGCTTACATGGACGCACCTTTCGTTATAAAAAGTCAACTATCAAACATTTTATTCCTAAAAAGCACCCTTTTACACAGAAAACTGCGTACAAGCAGCGCCCTCTACTCATTCGGAGAAACGACAACCGTGACCTTCCGCACCTTCCTGCCCTCACCCGGTTTGTTTGGCATATATTTCTGAAGCAGCTCCCCATACGCAGTAAGAAAATCAATCATCTCTTCATCACTCATCACAAGCGAAGCCGAACCCACTGTCAGCAAATCCCTCTGCGGATCGGGATCCTCTCCACTAAAATAGCGGTAAAATTCCCCCTGCAATCCCATCAGTGCCGACTGGATCAGACTATTATATTCCTCATTAGTGTCTTCATATGGCATCTGCGGTGCTATGGCATAGGTTTTTTCAACGGAACCACGTTTGAACGCCTCCCGTACCACGACTATGACCTCTGCATCCAGAAGCACCTTTATATGCCGATAGAGGCTGGCTCTCGGAATATCTGGTAATTCTTCCCCGATCTCACCGGAAGTTGCCTCTTTTTTTGTCATGATAACCTGTATGATCCGCTGACGCGTGGAGTTCATACAGGCTTCCATATACTTATTGTTCATATCCGTTCTCCATTTCTCCATCGGAACTGCTCTGTACCTTCACAGTTCCGATGCGAAAATCCATGAAAGAAATTTAAATCACACATATCAGTATGATTTTAGAAATGAGATGTATCCCGAAATGTCCTAACATTGCATACTGAATACCATATTTGCGAAACCATCTTCCAAAAAACAAGGCAAATACACCATTCAGAAGAAAACAACGAATCAGGATCAAACCGGTGATTCTTCCGAAAAACATCTGTGTTGCCGGCAGATGACCTGCCGAAAAAACAAGTGCTGCAATGATATTTGCTGTAATAAAAATCCAGTCTGGTATTTCATTTTTATCCGTTTTTCGCTCAAAGATCATTACAAGGATCAATGCAATGAGTCCCATGAAAAACCAACGAAGCAAGATCTCCTCGATCACTCCGCCATAGGTCAGTGAACTGATAAAGTATGCCACGCTGATTCCTTTTTCATAATCTGCAGCCACTTCCGGAATCAAACGTCCCATCACAAAGTAGTCAGCAGCAAAGAAAAGCCCAAGGGCCACGATAACCGGGCATACCTTTTTCAGAACTGCCGCTTCAAATCGAAAAGGCTTTATCAGCCCCAGACGATCCACAATAAAGTAGCCGACAAACCATGCAAACAACGAATAGATCAAAGACTGCATCGTTGAAACAGCGATCAAAGCCTGTTCGCTACCCAACTGTTCAACGGACGCTTCTATTATCTCCGGCGCTGAATGCTCGATCATGTAAATCCCTACCGTAATACCACCAATAATAGCAAACGGCAAAATCACCAGATATGCTTGTAACGCTCTTTTTAATGATAACATGACAGATTGTTTCATGATTCGTTCCTCCCTACTAAAAATGAAACCTTTAACTTATCTCAAATGTGAGACTGGTTATGTATTTATAATAGTCTCATTTTTGAGACATGTCAAGAGGATTCTTAAGTTTTGACAGCGTAACTTTGATTGCGGATCCATTCCACTCATTTCCACTACCTAATATGTAATCGGTGTCCGAAACAACGCACTAAAAAAACAATCAACCAGAAACAAAAGAAGAAGCACCAGACAAACGACATGCACGGTTTTGGGGTGCATTTTGCTAACCATGCGCTCTGCTGCCGGTTCCAGCAAATAGTGAAACACCAGTCCCATCAGAGCAAAGCTCATCACACTTCGTAAGCAGATGATTCCATCTAGATTCAAAAGTAATCCCCGATAGTCCCAAAGACGCATCCCAAAAAGATGTATCCCGGCAAGACCAATGATGTACTCCACAGTCCCGGTGACTACGGCGCATAGAAAAAACAGCAAAACAGGGTGTTTCTTCAGCGGCTTCATAGCGTAAATCCCCAGCGCACCGATTCCATAGATAGGCAGCCACGGTCCGTACAGGATCCCCCGGTTCCGCAGCAATCCTTCCGTAATCCAGTAAAAGATCTCCTCGTAGATCCATCCTATGATACAGCCGGCGAAGAAGATCAGGAGCAGATATCTCATGTAATCCACTCTCAGATGCTGTTTCTCTGTTGTTACTGTGGGCATAAGCGCTTCACTCCTATTTCTTTTGTATTTGTATCGCTTTGCAACATCTTACACCCTATATTTTACAAGCGAATTCCGGTTACATATAGGCATTTTTTATATCCATATGTGTCAATTTTATAGTTGATCATAGCTAACACATCTTCTCTGTTATGACATTTTTCCTTTCAGCAAACAATTCTGCCAATCTGGCAAAATGCTTTTTCATTGCAAGCGCCAGGAGCACAACGATCACTGTAACTATAAAAAATAAGCCAGATACTTTTTCTTTCAAAACTTCAAATAAAACACCATAAATAGCCTGCCCGATCGGAGTCGCGCACATACCGATACACATGGCACAGGATATGACTTTTCCGATCAGATGTTCCGGTACGATCATCTGCAGATACGACATGATCTGAATCGAAAACAACGTTGCCAGAAACATCATGAAAAAACAGCTGATCATAATGACCACATACGATACCGTTGCCGGAACCGGAAGTATCCGTGCACATCCGATAGGGATCAGTGTGAATGCATCATAAAACAGTAAAAGGTAACCTTTTTCAGGCTTCATCCTGCCTGCAAACATCCCGGCACCCATTCCACCACACAAGGAGCCCACTGCCATAACGCCCTCTGCATATCCATAAAGCCGATTTGCCGTCTCACTGTCGAAAGCAAGAAGCTGCGTTACGATGACCGGCAATCCGATGATCATCAGAGCGCTCAGGATCATATTGATCGCTGCAACAGCAAGAGAAAACTGCATAATTACAGGTTGTTCGTGTTTCATATAGATAAAGCTCTCTCTCAAATCCGCAAGACCGATGGCAAAAAAATTTCCCTGTCTCTCTTTTTTCTCAAAAGGAATCTGTATAAACATCTCCATCGCAGCTGATAACAGAAAGCAAACGAGACTAATGTACAGGATCGTGGCTATACCAAAAAAGCTAAACAGCGTTCCACCGATCACCGGCCCGATCAGTCCCGAAAAGGAGCTAACAAGATTGATCACTGCATTTCCCTGCATAATATGCTCGTTCGATAATAATGCAGGAATACTTGCCTGGACAGCCGGCTGATATGCTCCCTGTATCCCATATAAAATAAACAGCGCCATAAATATCAGTGCAACAACATCCATTTTTCCCAACAAAAAAAGAATCAACACCACCAATATCGCAGTCGAAAAGTCAAGGACAACCATGATATTTCTTTTATTGACGCGGTCCGCAAAAATTCCTCCTACCGGTTCTAAAACGATCATCGGAATAAAAGCACAGGCACTGACAATTCCAAATAGAGCCGCCGAACCGGTCTCACTTAGCAAAAACAGCGGCAATGCAAATCTCAAGACTGCATTCCCGAACAAAGATATGATCTGACCAATTACTACCATTACAAAATTTCGCTGAAACATTTTTTCCTCCTTAAATATTATACATACCAATGGTATGTATTGAGTTTAAATTTTGGTCAGATTTCTCTGACCAAGACTATGTAACATTATTTGGATCTTTTTTACGACCGCTGCATTCAAGAGTGCCTCTGCGTTCTTGCTGCGGAATACGCGTCTGCTTTGCAGACATCCTAAAAGCTTCGGTCTGTTCTGAACCATTTCCATTACTTCTCATTTTGAGCTTTGTGGCACTCTTTCATAAGCTGTATCATATCCTCATGAAACAGCTCAATCCCAAAGGGCTTGAACAGATCATTGAGTAACTCTATGCGCCTTGCCATCTGTTCCTCTGACATTGAAAATATGGTCGGGTTGACCCACACATCTGTCAGCAGCATCAGCAGATCCGCAAGCTCCTCAGGGCAATCTGTATGAATCGAACCATCTTCCGCACCCTGTCTGATAACCGGAACAATATAGTCCGGCACCACTTCGGATGTGACCATTTTCAGATAATATGCGAGCAGCGTCGGATTGTCCATCAAATTCGGAGTGACCGAGAAAAACTCCTTTTGCTGCGGATCCGTCAGGGATTTCGCAAACATCTTCTCTATTTTTTCTTTTCCGTTCAAAGAAGGATCATCCCTGATCTCCTTCATCACCGCATTGTGCTCTCTGCTCATTGCTTCAACAACTGCGATCAGTATCTCTTCTTTTGAGCGGAAATGATAATAGATCGCTCCCTTTGTCAGACCACCTAATCCATCAATGATATCCTGAAGAGACGTCCGCTCATACCCTTTTTCAAAAAACAATCTCGTTGAGACATCCAAGATCAATTGATAGGTCTCCTCCGGATACTTATTTCTCGCCATATCAATCCTCATTTCATAGTAAAATTCCGCAAACATACCACCAGTATGTTTACCGTATCACATGTCAGAGTATCTGTCAACAGATATCTTTTCCATTTTCTCTAATTTTTCTCTAATCCCTCACAAAACGCATCTATCTTTTCATCATCTTCTGCCTTCACATTTTCTTTCGGATCGATCAGGATCAGTTCTGCTTCAAATGTTTCTATACCAATATATTTCTTCATTTTTTCAATCGCCTTATCCGCACCACCGCCGCTAAAACATGTAAATACAGCCAACTTCTTACCTTGAATATCCGGATTCTCTTTTAGAAAAGTTCTGATGGGCGGTGCAAATGTACTGGCCCATACCGGGGTGCCCAAAATGATCCTGTCATATTTCTCCACGCTAAATTCATATGGTTGTAATGCAGGCGTTTCTCCCATGACAGCACTTTTTCCACCCCAGATAAACTTTTTTGCGCCTTGATCCGGATATGCTTTGACCGGTTCGATCCGGATGACATCCGCATCTATTTTTTCTGCGATTTTATCTGCTACATATTTTGTATTTCCTGACATTGAATAATATACGATTGCTGTTTTCATTTCTTCTCCCACTCCTTGATCTGTTCGTTTGCCTCTTTGCACCACTCCAGATACGCCTCATATGTTTTGATACCAAACCGAACCGTTAAGTAATAATACTTATGGGTATCATCTTCCAAATACTGCATCAGATTTTCTGCAAACATATTTAATACAGCTAATTCTCTTCTACACTTTTCTTCAAATCGTTCCACGTGCTCTTTTGCCCCCTCGAAGCCGTTCTCATTTCCAAAAAAAAGCTTTAAAAGTGTCTCGTATCGAAGTTCATCTTTTTCCACTGGTTTTTTCAACCACTCTTTTAATGTTTCTTTTCCATACGCTGTAATCGAATAGGAAATCTTCTCCCGCCCATTAGAACTGGTATCTTCCTTCGTCACTTTGCCTTCCGTTTCCAGCTGGTTTAGCGTCGGATAGATGCTTCCATAGCTGCCGCCCCAGAAAAAACGGAGTGACGTATCGAGCCTTTTTTTCATTTCATAACCGGTCATCGGCTCATGACTTAACAGACCTAATAATACATAATCCATTTTCTTTGTATTTGCCATACTTCTATCTGCTCCTTGTAAATCCATAAGATAATGCCTTTTTCGGGCAATGATCCACACATGCACCGCATTGAATACATTCTGCCCCGAAATCACGTTGCTCTTTTACGAATTCTGCCACATTTAATGCCATGGGACAATTCTGATTGCATTTTTTACAAGCGATACATTTCTCTTTCTCAGACACAATATGTATTCCCGGTAAATGCAGCAAATGTCGGATTTTCGTTCCGATAATCATAAATGGTGCCATCCAGCAAAAATAGTGACAAAATATCCTTTTGCCAAAAAGCACAGCCGGAATCAGTATCAAAAAGATCACCCCATAGTAAATGACATAACTGTATATTTCCGCAACGGAAATACCATGGTCGGTCATATAAAGAAAATCTACCGTAATTTCATTTTTTCTGAATACAAAACATACGATTATCGCCAGTATCCACACGGTCCAGATCACATATTTGATATTGTTTTTCCAGCCTTGTTTCGGAGATTTTTCAGTTACGGCAAATAAACACTCCTGCATGCCTCCCATGGGACATATCCAACCGCAAAATAATCTGCCGAATAAGATTGACCCAAACAACATGAATGAAAATACAATAAAGCTTCCTGTCACAATACCTTCCATAGCCCCTTGGATGATCAGATAAGGCGACATATACCAGATTGTAACCGGAAACAACAGCATGGAAATGATCAATAGCAATTTTCTAACATTTTGTCTTTTCATAAGCGCCTCCATATATCAGTTTGATATATTTGTCAAGATTAGATTTGAATGTAGATTTATACGAGAAAAGGGATGGCGCTGCTCACCATCCCCTTATACCTTAAACTTCCCCCTGCTCCCGGCACCGTAGTTTCCTGCCATCTCTTCTATCGTATGGATCATATTTTCTCTGGCATCCGCCGGACTCAACACCTTGGCATACTGTCCGTATGAGAGAACG
>JALFNQ010000067.1 GCA_022773965.1 Lachnospiraceae bacterium | reverse complement strand
GTGATCTACGATTATGCCTATTTTGGCAAGCCGCTGATCCTATTTACACCGGACTTTGAGGAATATAAAAAGGAGTGCGGATTTTATGAGGACTACGACAGCATTCCGGCGTATCGCGCGAGGGATCTGGGACAGTTAAAGACTGCCATCGAGCAGGCGGATACATGGGATCAGACGGCGATGAATGCCTTTTTTGCGCGCACCATGGGAGCGTGTGACGGACATGCCACCGAGCGGATCATTGCATGGATGCGCGCCCGGCATGAATAAAAAATTGGGAGAGGACACATGAATATTTACAGACAATTTTTTGAGGATGTAAAAAAATATAAAAGCTATATGATATGTGCCGCAAAGTCGGAGCTAAAGACAGAGGTGGCGGATTCCTATCTGAACTGGATCTGGTGGATCTTAGAGCCCTTTTGCCTGATGCTTGTATATACCTTTATCTTCGGAATCATTTTTAACAAATCAGAGGCCTATTATCCGTTGTTTATCTTTATCGGTCTGACCTTGTGGAACTTTTTTTCAGCCAATGTGAAAAAGAGCGCTTCCATCGTGCGCCGGTATAAATCTGTGGTATCGCGGGTTTATCTGCCGAAGGTCGTGTTACTGTTTGTCAATATGATGACCACCGGTTTTAAGATGTGCGTATCACTGGCGATCGTTGTGGTGATGATGCTTTTTTTCAGAGTACCATTAAGCCATCACATCGTATATGTCATTCCGGGGATGGTCGTTTTGCTGCTTCTGACCTTTGGACTGATGTGCTTTGAAATGCATTATGGCGTGTATATTGAGGATCTGACAAAGGTGAATGACATTGTCATGCGACTGCTGTTTTACCTGACCGGTATCATTTTCAACATCGATCAGAGAATCGGGAAAAACTATCCGGCGCTGGCAACGATACTTGGCAAGTGCAATCCGATGGCGTATCTGCTCAGCTCCATCAGAAATGCGCTGATCTACAATCAGACACCGAACTGGACATGGATGCTGATCTGGCTGGTCATCTCTCTGCTTTTGTGCATGGCTGGCGTGCGGCTTGTCTATCGCAATGAGAATAACTATGTGAAAGGAATCTAGGAATGGGAACTGAGGGAATAGAATCTGAAGAGAAAAAAAAGACAGCAAAAAGAGAGCATTATATCCCGGCGCCCGGCACCTATGAACCGGCGATCACATTGAAGGACGTCTGTATCAGTTACTCTGCCATGCAGAAAACCTCCATCAAGCAGATGTTCCACAAGGGAAAACGGCCGCAAAAAGAATATTTTGAGGCGGTGAAGGATGCGACCTTTGAGATACCCAAGGGCCAGATTGTTGGAATTACAGGCAAGAACGGCAGTGGAAAATCCACGCTGTTGCGGGCGGTGGCAGGCATTTTCTCCGCCAATGAGGGAACGATCGATCTCCACGGCAATTCCGTGTCGCTGCTGGCGATCGGTGTCGGCTTTCAGAAATCATTGACCGGGCGGGAAAATATCCTGCTTTCAGGCATGCTTCTTGGATTTTCCGAGGAGGAGATCCGAAAGGAAATGCCGCGTATCATTAAGTTTTCAGAGCTTGGCGAGTTCATCGACAAGCCGGTGCGCACCTACTCCAGCGGTATGTATTCCAAGCTGGCGTTTTCCATTACCGCCGTGCTGGAGACGGATATCATGCTCATCGATGAGGTGCTCTCTGTGGGAGACCGACATTTCAAGAAAAAGAGCTATAATCGCATGAAGAAAATGATTCAGGACCGCAATCACACGGTCATGATCGTCTCCCATTCGGATGCGACACTGCGCAGCCTGTGTGATACCGTGATCTGGATGAATGACGGCATCATAAAAATGATCGGTGATGCAGACATGGTATTGGACGCATACGAGGACTTCATGGAAGGAGAGGACTAGCATGTCCCCGAAAAAAATGCTAAAAAAGCTGGCCAGATTTGCCAGTTTAAAGGTGATTCTTCCTGCGGTTTATGCGATAGCCGCGCGAAAGCCGGTGGAGCCGGAGCGGGTCGTATTCTTAGAGATCTCGGCGGACCGTCTGACGGACAGCTTTGCGTTGCTATATGAGGCAGTCAGGGAACGGGGCAGACAGTCGGAGCTTATCTGTATCCATGATGGCAGTGTGGGTGGCGTACAATATTTGAAAAACTGTGCAAATATGCTGCGCAGCATCGCCACTGCGCCGGTGGTATTTATTAATGAAGCGTCAAATGTCACCAGCTGCGTCCACTTGCGTCCGCAGACAAAGCTGATCCAGACCTGGCATGGCTGTGGAGCATTCAAAAAGTTCGGTTTTTCCACTGCATCTCTCGAATGGGGGATCTCGGGAAAAGAGATGGAGCGCTATCCGTACTATAAAAACCAGTGGCTGGTCAGTGTCAGTGCGCCGGAGGCAGTCTGGGCTTATCAGGATGCCATGCATCAGCCTCAGGGCGTGATCCGTCCCTTAGGGGTGAGCCGGACAGACGTATTTTTTGATCCGGATTATATCTGTAAAGCAAGAGAAGCTTTGTATCAGTACTTTCCGCAGGCGCGGGGAAAAAAAGTGATCCTTTATGCACCGACCTTTCGCGGGACGCAGACACATGCCGGTACACTGCAGCTGGATCACGAGGCCTTTCGTCTGGCTCTGTCCGATAGGTATGTGCTGGTAGAAAAACATCATCCTTTTGTGAAACATCTGCCTCAGATACCGGAAAATTGCCGTGATTTCGCGGTGGATCTCACAGGAGCGATGAGTATCAGCCAGCTGCTTTGCGTCAGCGATATTTGTATCAGCGACTACTCATCTCTCGTCTTTGAATACTCGCTTTTTGAGCGGCCGATGATCTTTTATGCGCCTGATCTTGAGGAATATTTTGACGCGCGGGGCTTTTATTATGATTATGATGCGTTGACACCCGGCCCGGTATATCAGGAGCAGAGCAGCATGATCACATATATTCAGGAGATCGGGACACGCTTTGACAGGCAGCAGGTCGCAGCATTCCGGGAAAAATTCATGAGTGCCTGTGATGGGCATGCAACGGAGCGAATTCTGGATGCGATCGGAATTTAGTGTTATTTTTCACACAGTAGCGGGCATTTCCTGCGGGCGAAATGTATATGAGCCATGTATTTGCTGTGTGGCTGCTGAACGAATTTGCAGGATACATGCATGATCGTCCTGCGGGCGAAACGTGTATGAGCCATGTATTTGCTGTGTGGCGGCTGCACAGATCCGCAAGATACACGTATGATAGAAAAGGAAGAAAAAAAGATGCTGAAAGTATATATCTGTCCATCCTGCGGATGGCTGCGCACGGTATCCCGCCGAAAGGAAGTGGAGTGTCACCGGTGCGGCAATCCCGACATGGTGCTGACAAAACTGGAATACGAAAAATACGCTGCCATGAGCGAAGAGGAACGTGAGGATTATGCAAAAAGCTGGCAGTATCTACATAAAAAATAGTTTTATTGACATCTGAAGAAAATTAGTCTAAACTTGTACTGTTTAGTTTGTATTTTATATAGGGGAATCACTGTGATCAGATAAAAAGGAGCGATTATGAGCAAGAGACAACAGAAGAGCGAACTGAGCCCAAAAGAACAAAAGCGTCTTTTAAAGAAAAAAAGAAGAAAACGCAAGATCATTCTGCTTATCATAGAAGTTATCGTATTACTGATCGTGCTGGCGGCATTGTATGTCTGGCAGGCATTGAATAAAATAGAAAAATCAGATACTCCTGCCCCGGAGCTGAGCGCAAGCGATCTGAACATCAATGAGGATGAGCTTGAGGAAGAGACAATCCAGATCATGAAAGGCTACGAGGATGTGGCATTGTTCGGTGTGGACAATTACTTTAACGGACACGCAGATTCCGGTAATTCCGATGTGATCATGATTGCAAGTATCAATAATGACACAAAAGAAGTAAAGCTCGTATCTGTGTACCGCGATACGTTTTTAGACACGGATATCCAGACGGCGAATTCACCGAATTTCCACAAGGCGAACCGTGCATTTGCCCTGGGTGGAGCAGAGCAGTCCATCCGTATGCTGAATGCCAGTCTGGATCTGGATATTGAGCACTTTATCACTGTGGATTTCAAGGTTGTTACAGATGTGGTAAACATGCTGGGCGGTGTAGATATCGAAGTGGACTCTGCGGAGTTAAAGTATATCAACCATCATATTGATACGACTGCAAAAGCAACCGGTGACACACCGGTTTACCTGACGACCACAGGCTTGCAGACCTTAAACGGTACCCAGGCCACTGCTTACGCCCGGATCCGTTCTACCGCAGGCAGTGATTTTGCGCGGGCAGAGCGTCAGCGCGAGGTCATCAATGAGATCGTGAAAAAGGCAAAAAAGACAGATCTTCCCACCATCAATAAGATCATCAATCAGGTATTCCCGGAGATCTGTACCAACTATACAAACACGGATATTATCCGTCTGGCGGCAAGCATGTTTGATTATGAGCTGGCAGATTCCACCGGATTCCCTTTCAGCAAATATCCGGCGAGACTTGGCGGCAGCAAGGGAGATGTGGTCATCTGTGCAGATCTTGAGAACAATGTGCGGGCATTGCACCGCTATTTGTACAATGATACTGCCTATGTGCCTTCGGTCACTGTGATCAATTACAGTGATCTGCTGAAGAACAATTATGGCATTACGATCGACCATGGAGACAATCCGGAGGCTGTACAGGGAGGCGAGATCGAGGGAGATACTTTCAATGCCAGTGATACAGATACCGTAGATGGAGTAAATACAGGAAACTAACAGAGCAAGGGCGCACGACAGACATGCGCCCTTTCCTGCGTTGTAGCTGTTTGAAATATGAACAGCAGGGTTAACTACAAAGAGGGATCGATAAGGAGGAAAAAAATATGTGTGGAATCGTAGGATATATTGGCAAAAAGCAGGCAGCGCCTATTTTGCTTGACGGACTGTCAAAACTGGAATACCGCGGATACGACTCTGCCGGCATGGCAATCTATGACGGCAAGCAGATCAATATTGAAAAAAGTACAGGAAGGCTGAAGGTGCTCAGTGAGCTGACTCATGATGGCAGCACAATGCCGGGAACTGTGGGTATCGGACATACGCGCTGGGCAACGCATGGTGAGCCCAGTGATAAAAATGCGCATCCGCACTTTAACGAGGCGCACAGCATTGCAGTCGTTCACAACGGCATTATCGAAAATTACATGAAGTTAAAGACAAAGCTGATCGCACGGGGTTATCACTTCATTTCAGAGACTGATACGGAGGTCGTTGCGCACCTGCTGGACTATTATTATAAAAAGACCGGCGGAAATATCATCGACACCATCACCAAGGTGATGCATCGTGTAGAAGGCTCATATGCGCTGGGCATCATTTTTGCAGAGCATCCGGATAAAGTCTATGCGCTGCGCAAGGATTCGCCGCTGATCGTTGGAAAATCTGCGGAGGGTAATCTGATCGCCTCCGACGTTCCGGCAGTGCTCAAATATACAAGAGATGTATATTTTATCGAAAATGAGGAGATCGCCTGCCTGACAGAGGACGCCATCGAGTTTTTCAACAGTGACGGAGAGCCCATCGAAAAGGAGAGCAAGACCATCGAGTGGGACATCAACGCAGCAGAAAAAGGCGGCTATGAGCATTTTATGCTGAAGGAGATGTATGAGCAGCCTAAAACCGTGCGCGATACACTCACACCCCGCATCAAAGACGGAAAAATCGTCATTGAGGAGCTCGGAATGAGCGAGGATGAGATCCGCGCTATCAACCGCATTCATATCGTGGCATGCGGCAGTGCTTATCACACCGGTGTCACTGCAAAATATATCATGGAAGGTCTGGCGCGCATTCCGGTAGAAGTCGATCTGGCCAGCGAATTCCGTTACCGTAATCCGATTTTAAGCAAAGGAGATCTGGTGGTGATCATCAGCCAGTCCGGCGAGACCGCAGATTCCCTGGCTGCACTGCGGGAGGCAAAAGCACAGGGCATCACGACTCTGGGCATCGTGAATGTCGTTGGCAGCTCCATCGCAAGAGAGGCAGACCGTGTCATGTATACATGGGCAGGACCGGAGATCGCGGTGGCAACCACAAAGGCATACTCCGCACAGCTGATTGCCCATTACCTGTTAGCAATCTACTTTGCGCAGGTCAAGGGAATGGTCACTGACGAGGAAGTGGCAGAAATGCTCATCGATCTGAAAGCGATTCCTGCCCAGATCGAAATGCTGTTAGGAAATAAGGGAAAGATTCAGAAGATCGCAAACCGTTACGTGGGCGCGAAGGATGTATTTTTCATCGGACGCGGCATCGATTATGCCATCGGTATGGAGGGCTCCTTGAAATTAAAGGAAATTTCGTATGTGCATTCAGAGGCTTATGCAGCCGGTGAATTAAAGCACGGCACGATCTCACTGATCGAGGAGGGAACCCTGGTCACTGCCATCGTGACACAGAAGGAACTGTACAAAAAGACCATGAGCAATATCGTAGAAGTGCGTTCCCGCGGTGCAGTTGTGCTGGCAGTCACCAACGAGGACAATACCGAGATCGAAAAGACCGCAGACTACGTGATCTATATTCCACAGACAAATAAATACTTTACGAACTCACTGGCGATCATTCCGCTGCAGCTGTTCGCTTACTATGTATCCGTTGGCAAGGGCTGTGACGTCGACAAGCCGCGAAATCTTGCCAAGTCGGTGACGGTAGAATAAAAACAAAAAATAAACAAACATAAGACACAATTCAGACACATCTTCCCTGTAGACTGTGTACTATCGAAAAGGAAATAGTAAATAAAACATAATCACAAGGAGATGCATAGATATGGACAACTACACAAACGACAATCAAAACACATACGGCAGCTCAAATGGCTATCCCGTAGACCCCAACAACAACAGCTATCACTACACCGGAACTGAAAGCACAGGAAGCGCTAACAACAGTTATGGCAGCTATGGAAGCACAGAAAGCACTGCGAACACCTACAGCACCTATGGCAGTACAGACAGCACGTCAAACACCTACAGCAACGCACAGAACAGCGCGGATCAGAACCACGACCGTTATTACAGTCCTTATGAGCGCCGCACGATGGACGAGGGCGACAGCAAAAAAGCGAAAAAGCCGAAAAAACAGCATGGCTTTGGCATGACCGTTGCAAAATGTGCATGTCTCGCAGCGGTATTCGGACTGGTGGCGGGCGGAGTCTTCGGCGGAGTCAACTATATGATCCCTGAAAAGGAGATATCGGTCACCGAAACGCAGACCTCTGCATTGGCAACGACCTCTCAGGATGGCGGAAAGACAACAGCAACGACTGCTAACGGCAGTATCATTGCAACCGATGTCTCAGATATCGTGGAAGACACCATGCCCGCGATCGTAGCCATTACCAATATGACCGAAACCCAGTATCAGACCTGGTTCGGACAGACCTACTCACAGGAAAATGACTACGCAGGAAGCGGAATCATCGTCAGTGAGGATGATGACTATCTGTATATCGCCACCAATAATCACGTGGTAGAGGGTGCAACCACATTGACCGTACAGTTCTGCGATGAGAATACGGTGGCCGCAGAGGTCAAAGGCACCAGCCCCAGCAACGACCTGGCAGTCGTACAGGTAAAGAAGGACGATATCGAGGACGAGACGAAAGAAGTCATCAAGATCGCAAAGATCAATGACAACGGCGAAGAAAAAGTCGGCGAGCCGGTGATCGCGATTGGAAATGCACTTGGCTATGGACAGTCAGTGACCAGCGGTATCATCAGCGCATTGAACCGCGAGGTAACCGCACAGGACAGCTCAACCGGTGTGACCTATACCAATACACTGACCCAGACCGATGCCAGCATCAACCCCGGTAACTCCGGCGGAGCACTGCTGAATGCAAAGGGTGAGGTCATCGGTATCAACTCATCCAAGATGGGTGGAGATTATGTAGATGGTGTTGGCTTTGCAATCCCCATGACGATTGCAGCGCCGATCATCAACGAACTGATCACCAGAGAAAAGGTAACTGAGGATAAGGCAGCATTCTTAGGCATCAATGGTATCGATGTGGATGACTCCGTGTCCAAAAACTACAATATGCCCACAGGAATCTGTGTGGTAAAGGTCTATGAGGGCAGTGCAGCCGCAGATGCAGGCATCCAGAAGGGTGATATCATCACAAAATTTGACGGACACGATGTGGATTCCATGGAGGAAATGCAGGAATTGCTGCAGTATCACGCAGCCGGAACAAAGGTAACACTCACCATCTGCCGCGCAGATAATGGACAGTATGTAGAACAGGAAATAGAAGTGAAGCTGGGCAGCAAAAACTAATTAAAAAAAGCTTATATTTAAAAGGTGCGATTCGCTTGAATCGTACCTTTTTTTATGCTAGACTAACGTTATCAATGTCCTACGGAGGAAGATCGACATGAAAAATGACAGCAAAAAAAGAAGAATAGTGATAGCACTCGGACATGAAGCACTTGGAACAACACTTCCGGAGCAGAAAATAGCGATCAAACGTACCGCAAAAGCAGTGGCAGATCTGATCAGCGATGACGCGCAGGTCATCATCACCCACAGCAACGGTCCCCAGGTCGGCATGATCCACACAGCCATGTCAGAGTTTGCAAGATTATATCCCGAATATACGGCTACACCCATGAGTGTCTGCTCAGCCATGAGCCAGGGCTACATTGGTTACGATCTGCAGAATGCGATCCGTACAGAGCTTTTAAACAGAGGCATTTACAAACCGGTGGCAACGATCCTGACACAGGTGACGGTAGATCCTTACGATGAGGCATTTTATGAGCCTACCAAGATCATCGGCCGTGTCATGAACCGGGAGGACGCAGATGCCGAAGAGAAAAAGGGCAACCATATCACAGAGGTGGAGGGCGGTTACCGCCGCATCGTGGCAGCACCCAGGCCCATCAATGTTGTTGAGATCGACTCGATCCGTGCACTTGCGGATGCAGATCAGGTAGTGATCGCCTGCGGCGGCGGTGGCATTCCTGTGCTGGATCAGGAGCATAACCTGAAAGGAGCCAGTGCTGTCATAGAAAAAGATCTGGCAGCAGGCCGGCTGGCAGATCTGGTCGATGCCGATGAACTGATCATCCTGACGGGAGTGGATCATGTGTATCTTGATTATGACACTCCGGAGCAGCGTCCCATTGAGACGATGACCACTACGGAGGCAAAAAGCTATATGGAAGCAGGCGTTTTTGAGGAGGGTACGATCCTGCCCAAGATCCAGGCGGCCGTAGACTTTATTGGAAACTCCGCGATCCGCAAGGCAACGATCGCCAAGCTGGGCATTCGCCCGGAGACCGAAAAATCCTCGCTGGAAGGAACGATCATCCGCAAATAAACAGAACATCAAAGGTGTCGTGCATTGCAGGCGACACCTTTTCCATGCCGTTTTGTATCTGTTCAGTGCTTTTACAGATGCGACATTTTTCTTCACGAAAATTTCACAAATTTGGACAGCATCGGACCCGTGAAATGAGAGAATTTTTTTCGTATTATATAAATGGAAGTAATTATGTAAACAAAAAAGAAAGGAAGTACAAATGAAACACCGTACCATGAAAAAACTGCTGGCAGGATGTCTGGCAGCAGCATTATTGGCAACTGCGTTACCGATCGGGCATACCACGGCGCAGGCAGCAGAAAAGACACCGGATGCAACGAGCACGCTACAAGAGCTGGGCATTATCGATGCAGCCGGAGAGGAGGACACGGCGTCAGATCTGCCGGATCGGAACAAAACATCGCAGGCAACGCCCTACACCGCGGACAACGGAGATATGGTCATCGCCATCGATCCCGGGCACGGCGGCACAGACAGCGGAGCCAGCTATGGCGGAATCGAAGAAAAGACCATCAATCTGAAGATCGCACAGTATCTGAAGACCTATTTAGAGCAGTATGTCGGCGTGCAGGTTTATCTGACACGCAGTACAGATACATATTTAGAGCTGAGCGAGCGTGTGCAAAATGCCACGTTGAATGGCTCAGACGTATTTATCAGTATCCATAACAACGCTTCCACCAATCTGAGCACCAGAGGAAGCATGGTATTTTACCCCAATGAGAGCTATCGGCCCGATCTGTCCTACGAGGGCAGTGAGCTGGCCAGCAATATCCTGTCACGTCTGACAAATCTTGGGCTGACGGATCTCGGTATCCGTACCAGAGATTCAGGAACCGGAAATACCTATGATGACGGCAGTATCGCTGATTATTATGGTGTCATCCGAAATGCCAAGCTCAGCGGTATGGCAGGCATCATCGTAGAGCATGCATTTGTGTCCAACGACTCAGACCGCACCAATTATCTGAGCACGGACGCGCAGCTCAAAAAGCTGGCAAAGGCAGACGCAGAGGGTATCGCAGCCTGCTACGGACTGACCTACAACGGACTCACCGCCCCGGCAGTGACATTGACCGCAGGAAATGAGAAAAAACTGACTGTATCATGGGACGAGCAGGCGGATGCCAGAGGGTATATCATCTACCGCTCAGATACAAAGAACGGCAAGTTTGAGCGTCTGGCAAAGGTGACAGGCAGCACCAGCACCTCCTACACCGATACAACGGTCAAGCAGGACAAAACCTACTATTATAAAGTGCGCGGCTACGGCAGCGCAGCCGGAGAGATCTATTACAGTGAGTATTCCGACATTATCAAGGGAAAAACGATCGGCGGCACCCAGATCAAAGACATCAAACAGGTATCCAGCGGATATTTTTATCTGCGGTGGACACCTTACGCAGATGCAGACGGCTATGCCATTTACCGCAGTGCCGAAGGAGAGGGCTATGAGCGCATTGCCACTATTACTGATCCGGAACAGAGCGATTACAGAGACCGAACCGTAGAGCCGGGCGTGAACTACAGCTACAAGATCCGCACCATCAACACCCTCTACGGAAATGAAGGCTTTGGAAAATGCTCCAGCGTGCTGAGTGCAACGCTTTTGGAGACCCCGACCATGAAGCGGCTGGATATTCGGGATGATGGCTACATCAAGGTTGTCTGGACGAAGGCACTGGGCGCATCCAGCTATGTAGTGCAGCGCAGTACCGCAGAGGACGGCGAGTACAAGACCGTTGCAACGATCACCGATGACACCAAAAACTACTTTCTGGATAAGAATGCAGAGCGCGGAATGACCTATTACTATAGGGTAAACGCTTATAACCAGCATGAAAAAGTATGCGGTTCCACCGGATTTGTGGAGAGCATGGGAGCGAAAAACTTCCAGACACCGCAGCTGACCTCCACACGTATCACCACCAGCAGGCCGGGTATGTACCTGAAATGGACACCCGTTGCCGGAGCAAATGGTTACCGTATTTACAAGAGTACGAAAGAGACCGGCGGCTATACAAAGGTCGCAACGATCAAGGACGCTTCTACCTTAACCTACATTGACGGAGCAGAAACCGTCGCAGGAACTACCTATTATTATAAGGTAAAAGCTTATGTTTATAATTCAGCCGGAACTTCATGGTCCGATTCATCAAATGTGAAGAGCGCCATGGCAGGCTACGGCATTATGGGAAAGAGCAATACGACCGTTGAGAAAATGGCAGCCTTTTATGTGGCACGGGGCGGCGTGTATCCGGAGGATATCTATATGGAGTACGGCGCACCGACCTTAGAGGACTTCTGCCAGATCGTTTATGACGAGGCAGAGGCAGAAGGAGTGAAGGCCGAGGTCGTATTCGCACAGGTCTGCAAGGAGACCGGCTTCCTGCGCTTTGGCGGCGATGTGGAGCCAGATCAATGTAACTTTGCAGGCATCGGAGCCACCGGCGGCGGAGCAAAGGGCGCGTCCTTCCCGGACGTAGAGACCGGTATCCGTGCACAGGTGCAGCACCTGAAGGCATATGCCAGCGATGAACCCTTAAATCAGGAGTGTGTAGATCCCCGCTTCGATTACGTGAAACGCGGATCAGCACTTTACGTGGAATGGCTCGGCATCCAGGAGAACCCCACCGGCGCAGGCTGGGCAACCGGCAAAAATTATGGCTACAGCCTCCGAGACGATTACATTAAACCATTACTCAGCTATTAAGCATACCCCCCCCTCCCCCGGAAATCCGGGGGTTTTGCTGTGTAAAAAGGTAGAAATTCATGTAAAAAATAAATTTTAGAAAAAATTTCAAAAAAATTTACATCGACCCCACTTTTTTAAAAGGGGGGTTCGTAAATATATAGTGTCAGATGAAAACACAGTATCTTTTGTGGGAAGTGGCGATGAATTGTTCCAAAATTTTGAACAAATCGGCAAATATGCTATGGACAATTCGCCGAGGATATTGTATACTAAGATGACAAAAATAACCATCATACGAAAGTATGACCAAAATTAAGGAGGAAAAAGGACATGAAAAAGAGTTTCATGACGAGAGCACTTGCTACAGGATTATCCCTGGCAATGGCGTTCTCACTGTCAGCAGCTACTAACGTATCTGTAGCTTCTGCAGCAGCTAAGCCTGCAATGAAGTCTTCAACTATGACCGTTAAGGTTGGTCAGTCAAAGAACTATCAGGCTACTGCAGCAACCCAGAAGGCTTATAAGATCACAGCGATCAAGATGAGCGCAGCTGGAAAGACCAAAGCAACTGTTAAGATCAACAGCAGCAAGAAGTCAATCAAGGTAACTGGTAAGGCAGCTACCAAGGGTTCTAATGTAATCGTTACATTCAAGAACAACTCAACCAAGAAGTTAACAAAGGTTACTACTAAAGTAGTAGTCAAAGAGGAAGCTCCCAAGGTAGCAACTATCAAAGAGGTAGCACAGAACACTGCTACAAAGCTTACTGCTACTCTGGCTACCGCTATTGAGAAGGTAGATTTAGCTGACTTAAATATCGTTCGTGACGATAGCAATTCCGTTATCGCTGTTAAGAGCGCAACCATCGATTCAACAGATGCAACAAAGCTCGTTATCGAGACTTACGCAGACATGACAGATGGCAAATCTTACACTGTTACCTATACTGCTCAGGACGAGGCAAAGACACAGTCTTCTGCTAAGTTTACAGCAACTGACGGAACAATCGCAGACTTTGCTCTGTCTACTGCAAGCATCACAGCTAACAAGGCTACTACGATTAAGTACAGCGCACTGGATGCTAAGGGCGTAGTAATCTACGAGAAAGAGATTAATAACACATCTAATGGTGTTGAGATTGCAGTTACTTGCGACAATGGTTATCAGGATGGCTCTAAGCTTGTATTAATGAGCGCTGGCAATACCGCAAAAGTTGTTATTACCTATCATACCTACAAGTACGATACCGAAGGCAATGAGACTGGTGTGATCAAGAAAGAGTTCACTGTAACTGCTGTAGACGCTAACGCGACTGTTTCTAACTTCGTTTACACAATTGTTGACAATCAAAATGATATTCCTGCATGGGAGAATCTGACTGCAAACACCAAGTTAGCAATGAACGACGGAACCAAGTATGTGAAATTCCAGATCAAGGATTCTAACAATGAGAACGTAACAACTTCTTGCGGATATACTGTAGAGTCTAGCAACAGCAACATTCTGCTTGCCAGCGGCGATGCTAACGTTGCCACAATCGTTCCTGTTGCTGAAGGAACCGCATACCTGATTTTAAAGGATGGTTCTAAGACAATCACCACTCTTCCGATCACCGTTGTTGCAAAGCGTGTCATTGCAAACTTTGCGCTTGACAAGACTTCTGTATCCATTGCCACTGATGCAGCTGCAGATGCTCCTGGTGCTACATTTATTGGCTATAGCATGAAGGATCAGTATGGTGCTACTCTTTCAGGCGCTACAGTAACTGACATTAAATGTGTATCAAAGCCCTCTAATGCGACTGAGCCTACTGTAATTAATGGTTCAGGTAAAATTCTTATCTACGCTCCTATTACTGCAACTAAGGGTAGCTATACTTACACTGTAACTGCTACAGACGCTGAAAAGAAGACCCAGACTAAGTCATTCTCAGTAAACGTTGTAAGCCCTGGCGCAAGTGCAAGTACAGATTACGTACTTCAGTTCGTAGGTGCTGCTGGTAGTGCAGATGGTACAAATGCAATCTCTTCTATGGATGCAACTGTTAACAAAGTTACCACTGCTAGCAAATCTATCGCTGTAAATATTGCAAAGAGACAGAGCGGTGTCATCGTTGGTGGCCTTAATTTATCCACTGTAACTGTTTCTTCAATTAAGGTTGTTGGCAGCAATGGAACGACATATGTATCAGCAAATAGTGCGCGTACAGGTACTGTGACTACAGCTGCAATCGATGATTCTGCTGTTGACACTGCTTTTGCTAATACAGACCCTGATGGAACAGTATTTAGCATCAATGTAGTGGATATTACAAATAAGGGAACTACTGGTACTACAAAGAATCTTCCGGCTGGATCTTACACTGTAACTGTTGAACTGAATGAGAAGCTTGCTAATAGTACCAATACTGTAAAACGTACTGTTGTTAACAACTTCAAGATCACTGATTCACAGCCTGTACTGACTGCAACTGTACTTGCAACCACCACTGGCTATAATGATCTGACTGATGTTGTTAAGGATAAGGATCTGATGAAATATGTTTACGGTGGTGTGACTCTGGATACTACAAAAGTTAAGTTTGTTAAAGCTGATTCTGTGAAGAATGGAAAGACTTGCGTAGTTAAGACTGTAACTATTGCTATTCCGGTTCCTGGAACTAATGATGCAGATTATGTTCAGATGACTGTACCGGTTAACCGTGTATTCACAACAACAAATGCTAGTGATTGGGTATAAAATGCCTAATGCACAATACTGATCATGTAGTTTATTATCAGTAAAAATTGTTAGGTTGTAAATCAGCCTTAAAGTAAAAGTCCTTGTCGCGTAATGTGGCAGGGACTTTTTTCTAACACTATAAAGTGAAATATAATTTCAAGGATGATTTCATGTATGCAACTGAAAAACATTATCATACATGGGAACATCCTTTAAACGTTTGATTAAAAAATATGAAATTGGCTTACTAAATTTATATACCACTTTTGCAGTATATCGCTCTGTATAACCAGTATGGTTTAGATAAGATAGATCAGAAAAAGATATCAATTAAAGAGAGTACTTCCAAAAAGGATAAGAATACGAAAATTATTACAGAAACAATCACGAACAAGAATAAAAATGGTCTTATTTTACCGTATCACATATATTTGTATGATCAGAACAATCAATTGATTAGCGTAGAATATCGCTTAATTAGTGTTGCGGGCAAGCAAAAGACAACTATTGATTACATATATACTTCCAAGGATAAATATTTGGATTCTTATGTAGCAAAGGTAAAGTACAAATTTGAGACACCCGTACCGTTTATTTAAAGATCAATTACATTCCATCTGTCAGATATGTTGAACAAACCACCAAAACATGATAAAATGTTCAGAGTTATTAAAGCAAAGGAGTATTAAAATCATGAAGAAAAATACACAAAACTATGTTTGCATGATTCCTTTGGCACTATGGTTTGTCATCATACCACTGGTCGTAAAGGTAAAATTCTATGCAAATCCTCTGGCGGAATATCCATGGTATTCTTCCGAAAGCTCGTTGGCTGATTTCTTTTTGTATTACAAATCAATACTGATTACTATTACAGGTGCGCTGATGATCGCGATGCTGGTTTGGCAGATCTGCCAGATGCGAAGAAAGGATACTTTGTTGAATACAAACACACGGATTTTTATTCCGATCATCATTTATCTTGCATTAGCAATCCTTTCTTCCGTATTCTCTAAATATGGATATTTTTGTACACATGGAATGCCGGATCAGTTTGAGACGATCTGGAATTTGATCGCGTATGTGGTGGCATTATTTTATTGTTACTATGTGGTCGTATATCACGATTCAGATAAGCCGATTTTTTGGCTGGTTGTAGTAGGTGCTGCCTTAGTAGGTGCCATTTGTGTGCTGCAGTATTTCAAAGTAGATATTTATCGTATGATTTATGCTGGTGATGGATATACTTTTACCTTTGAAGAGGGCACAGTATACGGTCCTTTCTACAATACGAATTATGTAGGCTTCTACTCCTTACTTTTTGTTCCTCTGTTTTTACTGCTGTGCATTTGTTACAAAGAATGGAAGGTTCGTATTATCTCAGGTGTTTTAACGTGTGCGCTGTTGATCTCTATGATCGGCGCGGAGTCAATTACCGCTGTGATTGTTATGGCAGGCGTGATTGCTTTTGCGATTATCTTTATTTTACTGAAAAATGTAAAAACAAAGAAGCTTCTATGGATTCCACTTGCGGTGATCCTGATCGGTGGTATAGGATCTTGTATTGTAGCGATCCCGCGAGTTGGCGCATATCTTAAGGCAACCAATACGGAAAAAACAAATCTGGAAAACATTTACACAAATGATGACAATGTCGAGATTGATTATAAGGGTGAAAAATTATTTGTTCAGATGATCCAGTCTGATGACGTGATTGCTGTCGTGCTTCGAGATCAGAATCAGTCGGAAGTGAGTTGTGAATATGTAGATGATGATCAGGGTTATTATTACACAATTACAGATGAGAGATTTTCTGGCATTCTGGTCACTCCGGTTTTGATCTCGGAAGATCCTGCAATTTATGGTTTTACCGTATTTGTTGATGATAAGAGCTGGTGCTTTACGAATCAGTTGACAGATGACGGTACTTATTATTACTACACAGATCTTGGAAAGTTAACAAAGCTGAACACTGATACAATTTCTGCTGATTTCGGACCATTAGTAAATAAAAGTTTCCTTGCCAGCGGCCGTGGATATATTTGGAACAAGACAATTCCTTTATTAAAAGATTACATTTTCCTTGGCTCCGGTGCAGATACTTACGCGCTGGTTTATCCAAACGGAGACTTTGTAGACAAGTACAATAATGCATATGATAATATGGTTATCACGAAACCGCATAACATGTATCTCCAGATCGCAGTGCAGACGGGAGCGTTATCGCTCATTTGTTTCCTTGTATTCTATCTGTGGTACTTCATCTCAAGCTTGCGTATTTATTTCAAGCAACGCTTGGATCATCCGCTGACAATTACTGGATTTGCTATAATGCTGGGAACAATGGGTTATATGGCGTCAGGATTGTTTAATGATTCTACGGTAACAATCACTCCGCTGTATTGGGCACTGTTAGGAATCGGAATTGGTATTAATCAAAGAATTAAAGCTGCGAAATAAGATCCCCCCACATATTGAAATATTTATTGTTCAATATGTGGGGCTTAATTATTCTAGAAATATGGAATTGGTTTGCTGAATTTATATACCACTTTTGCAGTATATCGCTCTGCATGCGGATCTTTTGTCTGATAGACTTCTCTAAGCACAGTTTTCTGTTTCCCCGCTAGTGGGATCGTTTTATATTCAACAGAAATCAATTTTCCATTCTGGTCATACAAATACATATAGTACGGTAAAATCACCTGATTCTTATTGGAGTTTTTGAGTGTTGCAACTTTATATTTCACATATTTATTGTCACGATCGGTGTCTGTAGATTCTTTGACAGTCACCTTTTTTGTGTCGATCTTTTTACAACCAAATTGATTGTACTCAAAAGTAGCACTATTCACAGATACGTAAGATACATCCTCAGGCATCATTACTTTGTAAGTAAAAGATGCGTTTGCTGCAAGGTAGATGGGAGAACTGCTAGCATTGCTCTGAATCAAACTACCGGCATCTGTATACGTATTGTAGCTATAAATCATTCTTATCGGAAAATCCATGTGATTTTTCAAACTAACTGTAAGTACATGATCTTTGACAGTCAGTTTTGAAGCATTTTTTACAGAAACGACTTTACTCCAGTCACTGCGGACAAGAACGTTGATCGTACGTGTCACTGACTTGTTTCCAGAAGTAACCTTGATCTTTGTAGAACCGGCATCTTTCAGAATCATTTTTCCCATGTCATCAATTGTTGCTACTTCAAGATTAGAGGAAGAACAGGTCACATTGCCTAATTCACCACCAGAAGTGATTGCAACATCATAGGTTGTTGAATCCGTACCAGGTAAAATGAAAAACGTCTGATTGTTAGACAGATTAATATTCAACTTTGTTGCAGCGGATGTGGTTAATGCCAGACCGCTGATTATGAAACAACATATAAATATTAATGAAAAAATATGGTATACTATGTGTATGGATTTTGAACGAAGTTTCATGATTATTCACCTATAATATTAAATGAAAGCTTCCTGTATACTTTAAATAGGTTAAGAGATTGACACAAAAAAATACCTCAAGTAAATTTAGATTATTACTGACCTGCCAGTTGGTAAAATCTAAAGAATACAAGAGGTATCTAAAATGAATGTTAAAGGCACAAAGAAGAAAAATCAAGTAGTAACAGCAAATATTTTTGAACAGCAGGAGCTTTGGAAAAAAGCGGAGGTGATCAAGGAAAATCTCACAGCTTCAACCTGGCGTGAGTTGGAGACCAATGGTAAGTTTGATAAAAATGAAAAACTCTCCTTTATCAGTGATGACATGCTTATCTTAGGATGCGATGTAGGCAGTGAAACACACTATATGAGAGCAATCGATACCAGAGGAAGGGAACTCAGTAAGTCCGCATTTCCGTTCAGCAATGATTCTGAGGGATTCCAAAGTGCAAAGGAATGGGCAGTAAAAATAGCTGCAGAACATAATAAGAGTCAGATAGTCCTGGGCTTGGAGCCAACCGGTCACTACTGGTTCTGCCTTGCCACATGGATGATTTCAAATGGAATCAGTGTTGTTCAGGTAAACCCTTATGCTGTGAAACAGACAAAGGAGGTTGAAGATAACAGCCAGCTGAAGGATGACAGGAAGGATCCGAAACTGATAGCAAATCTTGTCAAGGATGGCAACTTCG
>JALFNQ010000057.1 GCA_022773965.1 Lachnospiraceae bacterium | reverse complement strand
GATTTTCCCGGATTATGAGTATGCCACCAAGAAAAAGATCAAGGATGTACCTGCCAGGCTGCAGGAGATCATTGACGAATACAATCAGGGAGCACCGTTGTACAAGCGTGTATTTAAACTGAAGGTTCGCGATACTGAGTTTGAAAAGAATACAACCAAAAAGATCAAGCGTTTTTAAGATCGTTGCGAATAGAAAGCTGTGTCTGCTTTGTGCAGGCGCAGCTTTTTTATCGTATAGGAAACTTCGTCTCCTATACGATAAAAGCCTCCGGCAGGATGCGCACTCGCGCGAAGATGTAATTTGTCGCAAGCGACCGCGCTCGGCGCGAGAATGTGCCGAGGCACATTCTTATTTTTTCTTGCAACAAAATCCGTTTCTTTTTACACTTATCTTATGTAGACAGGTGGTAATCATTTTGGAAAAGCATCATAATGATGAGGGAATGGTTACGACAGATGAAAACACTCCGGAGGAAGTTATGGGACAAGAGGAATTGGTCCGCGCGGCGAAAGCCGGTGACGCGGGCGCATTTACGGAACTGTATAAGGACGTGTACAGGGACATGTATCGCTTTGCGTACTATATGCTAAAGCATGCAGAGGATGCAAAGGATGCGGTGAGTGATGCAGTCATGGATGCATGGGCGACGATCGGAAAGCTCAAACGGGAGGAAGCCTTCAAAAGCTGGATATTTGCGATCCTGTCTAATAAGTGCAAGGCAAAGCTGCGAGAGTATGTTAACCGCCCGGCAGAACTGACAGAGGAACTGTCAGGCACGCTACAGGCAGCGGAAGGTGTGACTGTGCCGGAGCATTTACAGCTGCGGGAGGAATTTTTAAAGCTGCCCGAGACGGATCGTCTCATCATCGGTCTTCATTTGTTTGCAGGATATAAAACAAAAGAACTGGCAGAGTTATTGCATATGAATGCGAATACGGTACGCTCCAGGGAGAGCCGCGCATTGAAACGTCTGGGTGAGGCACTGAAGGAGCTATAGACAGGGTGACTGAAAGCACCGGAAGCCGGGTACGCGAAAAAAGGAGGTTTTTGGACAGATGGAAGAACATCAATTGCTGGAAAAACTGCGAAGTGAGGCACAGTCGGTGGAGGTGCCGCCGGAGCTGGAACCGGAGCAGATCCGGGTACGTATTGAAACAGAGGGAGGAAGGACATCGATG
Source organism: Lachnospiraceae bacterium (assembly GCA_022773965.1). Taxonomy (GTDB): domain Bacteria; phylum Bacillota; class Clostridia; order Lachnospirales; family Lachnospiraceae; genus W0P33-017. Next base: position 16,468 of record JALFNQ010000057.1, on the reverse strand, counting down.
AAGAAGCAGGGCGGGCAAAAACAGAAACGATTCCACTGGCACGGTTACGGCAGCAGAGTAGCGGCCGCAGCGATCGTGCTGGTGGCATCACTTGGAGCATTTGGCGTGGCAAACAGTCAGGACATTGTGCCAATCACAGTGGATGACCAGGCGGTTTCAGAGGCTGACAGCTCCAAACAGGAGAACAAGGTGGCAACGGAAGAGCAGGCAGAATCAAATGATGATTCCAGTGCAGCTTCAGAAAACAATGTACCGGAGCCGGTCAAAACGCTGGGAGATTACCAGTTGGCAGACAGCTATGAGGAAGTCTGTGAGATGCTGAATGCGCTGGTGGATGCGCGGAATTACAATTACGCGGTGACATATGGTACACAAGAAGATGCAGTTGATGGCTCCATTTCGGGGGCGGGAGATGCGCTCGCGAAGGAGGAGTCAGCTGCTGATATGGCAGGCACGGCATCATCCGGCGTTTCAAGCAATGGTGTAACAGATCTTGCCGAACAAGAAAAACAGGCAGCTGAAAAGGCGGATTACTCCACAACGAATCTACAGGTGACTGGTGTGGATGAGAGCGACATCGTGAAAACAGATGGGCAATATATTTATATTGCTACCAATGATAAGGTACAGATCGTGGACGTGCGCACAGATACGCCCAGCCAGCTGGGCAGCATCACACCGGAGCTGACCGGAAATATGGATCGGATCCGGGAAATGTACGTAGAAGAAGGACAATTAATTTTGATCGTGCAGACGGAGGATACGGATGGACTGGAGCAGATGGATGAGGCCTTTTATGCAAAAGAGGATATCATGGTTGATCTTGCATATGATCCAATTCGCGCGAACAGTGTGCACACGCAGGTGCTGACCTACGACATCACAAGTCCTGCCGGAGCAAAGCTGGTGGGGACGTTTACACAGGATGGTTCCTACAATACTTCACGCAAGATCGGTGATCAGCTGTATCTGTTCACGGATTATGGTTATCCGCTGATCTATCCGTACTACCGGACATATCCGTATGTGGAAGAGGATGGCGTACAGCAGAATCAGGATGTGAAAGAGGAAACAACCTTTACAAAGGAAGAAGTAGAGAAGCAGCTTCCGAAGATCCAGGGCGAGACGATTCCGGAGAACTGTATTTATCTGCCGAAGGAGGGGACGGAAAGCGGTGTGCTGATTTCCTCCATGAATGTGAAAGAGCCTGAAAAAGTGATGGATCAGAAGATGATCTTTAGTGGCTATTCCTCTCTCTATGTGACAAAGGACTCCATCATTTTGTATTGCTCGGACTATGACATGGAAAATGACAGCGGACGCACGAACCTGACGAAGTTTGCGATCGGTGACGGAAGGATCACCGCGGACTGTGCGGAGTCTGTTCCGGGCTATATAGAAGATACCTTTGCGATCCACGAGAACAAGGACGGTTATGTGTATGTGCTGACCACCGATTATACAATGAACGGCACAACGAATCAGCTGTTTGTGCTGGATCAGCGGTTAAAGATTTACGGAAGGATCGAGCATATTGCGGACGGCGAGAATGTCTATGCGGCACGTTTTGTGGATGACATTGGTTATTTTGTGACCTATCGGAATATGGATCCGCTCTTTACGGTGGATTTCAGCGATCCGGCAAACCCGACACTGATCGGCGAGCTGGAGATCCCCGGATTTTCCGATTATCTGCAATTCTGGGATGACACGCACCTGATCGGTGTGGGGGAGGAACGCAAAGAGGAAAACAGTGAATTTATCGGTATCAAGGTGTCCCTTTATGATATCTCTGATCCAACGAACGTGAAGGAGAGCGCGAAGATCGTCATGGACGATGCCTGCTATGCACCGGCGCAGTACAATTACAAGACACTTCTGGCCGACAGCGGGAAAAATGTGATCGCATTTTTGACGCAGGACAAGGGGGATACTTATCAGATCTCACAGCGAATTTTTACGGTGCAGGACGGCGCACTGGAAAAGGCCGGGGCGGATCGCATTTCCCAGGAGGAATGGGAGTATAGCACAGACAGTTACCGCAATCTCTACATTGGAGATAAGCTGTATCTGGTGCGTGAGGGACTCGTCATTGTTTATGATATGACAAAGAATTTTGAGCGGATGGCGGCCTGCAAGCTGACCTGACAGGGAAAAATAAAAAACTTTGATATTCTAAAAATTTCATAAAAAAACACATAACACATAGGACATGTGTTATACTTACAATCGGGCAGAAGAAGGCTTTCTGCCCGATCTTTCGTTTTAAAGAGGGGGAAAATATGAAGAAAAAACAGTTGCGATGGGGGGGCGCCTTCCTGGCTCTGGCTCTGACGGTGACAGGTACTTTTCCGGTGCATGCCGCATCCGGAACGATAAATTCGGGCGCAGAAGCTGCAAATGTATCAAACACCACTACTACGGTGACAAAAAAGACGACTCCGACCTGTGATCCTTTGCTGGCACAGCGTGTGCTGGTGGCAATGGGAGTTTTAGACAGCAGCAGGATCACGCCGGAGGGATTGAAGCAAAAGGTAACGCGCCAGCGGTTTGCAAAGCTTTTGGTGAAGCTCTCACCGTACAAAGATCAGGTGGGAACCGCTGTGAAAACATCCATGTATTCGGATGTAAAAAAGACGAGTGCATTTGTACCTTATATCAGTCTTGCGGTGAAAAACGGCTGGATGAAGGGAAATTTAAAGGGGAAGTTCCGACCCGGGCAGGCAGTGACGCTGCAGGAGTCGGTGGCAGCAGTCCTGTCAGTGCTTGGCTATAGTGATACTGATTTTAAGGGAAACCGGGTCAGTGCCAAAATGTCTCTTTATAAGTCGAAAAAGCTGAATAAAAATATTACGAAAAAGTCAGATGAAGCGATGACGTATGGGGATCTGTGTGCGCTTTTTTACAATATGCTGGTAACGGAAACGAAGGATGGAACGATCTATGGAAAGTCGCTGGGGCTGACATTTGATCACAATGGCGATGTGTCATATCTGCCGCTGGTTTACGATGATCTGGACGGCCCGGTCATCGCAAAGGGGGACTGGCAGTCACAGATCCCGCTGGATATGAGTCAGGCAACGGTTTATATCGATGGCTCGAAAAATAGTGTTTCCAATATCCGGGCCTATGATGTCGTGTATTATTCCAAAAAGGTGAATGGCCTTTTTGTCTATCAGAAGCGTGTCACCGGGCAGCTGGACAGTGTTTCGCCGGATCGCTATATCCCGGATTCGGTGACCGTAGACGGGACGAGCTACGCACTGACCGGACAGCAGCTTTCCTATGAGGCATCTGCGATGGGAACTTATGAGATCGGTGATTATGTGACACTGCTTTTAGGACGAAATGACGCGGTTGTGGGAATGGGAACGGCGGCGGAAATGAATTCCTTTATCGGCGGAATTGTGCTTTCCAAGACAGAGAAGGTGAGCAGTGATAAAAATTCCAATGCGGTGAAGAAGTATGTAACGATATTGGATACACTGGGCGAAACCCATGAATTTGAGGTGGACGATCTGAACCTGTTCTATGACAAGGCGCCGGTTGAGGTCGTATTTGACGATGGAAAACCGGTGGTCAACAGGGTGAACCTGAGCTGGCTGTACGGTGTCGTAAGTGTCGATGCAAGAACCTATGCCGGTTATCAGCTTCCCGACAGCATCCGTATTCTGGAGTATGATGACAGCGGAAATTACAGCCCGGTGTCACGGCAGCGTCTGGCGAGAATGAACATCAATTCCGGTCAGATCCTTTACTATCACGTGAGTGCAAACGGAGAACTTACGGATATGATCCTGCGGGATGTGACAGGGGACAACTATAAATATGGAATTTTGCTCTCGGCTGATGAGCTGGAGGATGCCCAGACGATGACCTTTATGGGTACTTATCAGTATCTGATCGGCACGAAGAGTGATATGGTAACGACCAGCGGGCGTACCTTCGGCATGCATGGCTATTCGGGACCTGTGCAGTTTGCTTTTTCCAGGGATGGAACACTGGAGGGAATCAGGGAGCTGGGCAGTATGAATGTGACCTCCATCACACAGACGGAGGTGTCGGATGGTCAAAAGACTTATTATTTGTCCAATGATGTGACGGTGTACCTGAAAAACGAATCGGACTACTATCAGATCGATCTGTCAAAGGTACTTCGTCTGGCGCGCTATGAGCTGACCGCTTATTTTGATGGAACGACCGGTGGCAAAGTGCGCGTCATCATTGCAGAGGAAAAATAGAAAGGTTCATGAGATCAGGATGAAGGATAAAATATTCAATTTTTTTAAACGGCATTTCAAGGGTTTGATCATTTTGGCAGTACTGGTAATTGTGATCTTTGTCGTTGTGCCGCGGGTAGTGGGAAATAAGGCGAACGAAATGCTGCAGAGCATGTATCAGACACAACAGCCGGAGATTCAGAATCTGCAGAGAACTCTGACCGGAACCGGAACGATCGCACCAAATGATCAGTATTCGATCACAGCCATGGTGCAGGGCGAGATCACAGATGCACCCTTTGAGGTGGGCGATGTGGTGGAGAAGGGACAGCTTTTGTATCAGTTTTCTACAGAGAGCGCCAGGGATGCCGTCCAGTCAGCAAAGCTGGGTGTGAAGCAGGCAGAGCAAAGCTATGAGGATGCGGTCGATGCAAGCGAACAGAATCAGGAAAATCTCATACTGACAGCCGATCAGGAGGGTTATGTGAAAAAGCTTTATGTTGCAGAGGGAGATAAGATCGCAGCCGGAGGAAAGATCGCAGACCTTTATGATAATACGATCATGACGGTGGAGATCCCCTTCAACGCGGCAGATGTCGACCCGTCATGGCTGGGAAACCGCGCGGCAGTCTATGTGGGCGATGAGGGGGAACGCATAAAGGGAACCGTCACTGCCATTTCCCCGACGACGGAGACGCGGGATGGAAATATGGTCGTAACCTGTGTGACCATCGAGGTGGTCAATCCCGGCGCAATCTCAGCCGGAATGAGCGCTACGGCAACGATCGGCGGTGTGGATTGCAACAGCGAGGGAACCTTTGCTGTCAAATCAGAAGGGACGCTGCTTGCCGGGGGAAGCGGGACGATTGAAGAGCTGACGATCGAAAAGGGAGCTTATGTGCGAAAGGGCGATACATATATTATTTTGGAGGATGCCACTGTGGGAGACAGTGTGGCAAGCTCAAAGCTCTCGCTGGAAAGCGCAAAAAACCAGCTGTCCAGCGCAGAAAAGAGCCTGGATGACTACAGTGTGATGGCTCCGATCAGTGGAACGGTCATCACGAAAAATGCAAAAGAGGGTGACAATATCAATGCCTCCTATGCAACGCCTCTGGCCGTCATTTACGATCTGTCAACAGTGAAATTTCAGATGAAGGTGGACGAACTGGATGTGTTAAAGATCCATGTCGGTCAGGAAGTCTCTGTGCGTGCAGATGCATTGGAGGATGTTGAAATGACCGGACATATCACCAATATCAGTCTGGAAGCCATCACCACCGGCGGTGTCACGGAATATCCGGTGACTGTGGAGCTGGATGAGGTCGGAAAGCTGCTTCCCGGAATGAATGTGTCTGCAACCATCGTTCTGGAGGAGGTTAAGGATGCACTGTGTATTCCGGTGGATGCATTGATGCGCGGAGATCTCGTTTATGTAAAAAATGAAGAGGGACAGGAAACAGATGCAGAGCAGATTGCAGCAGGTGTGCCCACCGGCTTCCATGAGGTGACGGTGAAGTCAGGTCTCAGTAATGACTCTTATGTTCAGATCCTTTCCGGATTAAAAAAAGAGGATGAGGTATACGTGCCGCGTGCGGAGTTAACAGATATGTACAGCCTCATGATGGGTGAAGGTGAGCCCTACGAGGAAGAAGGGGAAGAACCGTAACTGTGAATGAAAGAGTCATGAGGAAGAGATACAAGGAGCAGGCATGGCAGAGGACAGAGCAGAACATACACATTTGATCGAATTGAAGGACATTTACAAGATTTATCGCATGGGAGATGTGGAAGTACGTGCAAACGATGGTATTTCTTTTTGTATTGACAGCGGCGAGATGGTGGCAATTGTCGGAAAATCCGGCAGTGGAAAATCCACGATCATGAATATCATCGGTGCACTGGATGTGCCGACGGAGGGAAAATACTATCTGGATGGTGTCGATGTTGGCTCCATGACAGACAATGAGCTGGCAGTGATCCGTAATAAGCAGATCGGCTTCATTTTTCAGCAGTATAATCTGCTGCCGAAAATGAATCTGCTCAAAAATGTGGAGCTTCCGCTGCTCTATGCCGGTGTGAGTGACAATCAGCGAAGAGAACGTGCCCTGGCCTCTCTGGAAAAAGTAGGCTTGGGGGATGTGTGGAAAAAATATCCCAATCAGCTTTCGGGAGGACAGCAGCAGCGTGTTTCCATTGCCCGTGCACTTGTGGGCAGACCATCGCTCATACTGGCAGATGAGCCCACAGGAGCGCTGGATTCCAGAACGAGCCGGGATGTGCTGGATTTTTTGAAGGAGCTGAATGGGGAGGGAAACACGATCGTCATTATTACACATGATAATTCGATTGCGATGGAGGCGAAACGTGTGATCCAGATACATGACGGAAAGGTGATCTTTGACGGAACAGCCGAAAAATACAAAGAGAGGGTGAATGGGAAATGAAGACATCACAGGCATTTTTTATGGCATTTTCCAGCCTTGTCAGCAATAAGCTGCGTGCATTTTTGACAATGCTTGGTATGATCATCGGTGTGGGTGCCGTGATTGCAATGATCTCACTGATGGATGGAATGATCGGTTATACGATGGGATCTTTTTCTGATATGGGAGCGGATACGATCTCGGTCAGTCTGATGGGAAAAGGCTCTAAGGTGCTGACGGATGAACAGATGTATGAGTTCGTGGATGCCCACGGAGAAGATTTTAGTGCGCTTTCGCCTTCGTCATCACTGCAGACAGCTGTGCGTTACGGGGAGCAGACGATGAAAAGTGAGACGGTCTCCGGCGTGAGTGAGAGCTATGCGGGTATTCAGGGCTTGACGGTGGACAGCGGACGTTTTCTCGCGTATGCGGATATGCTTTCCCGCAGTAAGGTGTGTGTGATCGGAACTTATGTGTGCAAGGAGCTGTTTGACGGGGCAGATCCGGTGGGAAAGCGGATCAGGATTGGTGCAGACAGCTATACAGTCATCGGATTGCTTCAGGAAAAGGGAGATTCCACAAAATATTCCATGGATGACTGTATTTACGCACCGTATACGCTGATTGGCAGAGCTTCAGGCAGTGCCCAGCCCACGGGCTACACGCTAAAGATGACAGACGCAGAGAATTCTACGAAGGCGCAGCAGGAGCTGGAGGATTTTTTATATAATTTTTATCATGATAAAGAATGTTATATGGTGACAAATATGGCGAGCCTGTTAGACATCATGGATGATATGATCGGTGTCATGAAAAAGATACTGGTCGGTATTGCAGGCATTTCCCTTCTGGTCGCAGGTATTGGAATCATGAATATCATGCTGGTGTCTGTCAGCGAGCGCACCCGGGAGATCGGTATCCGCAAATCTCTTGGTGCAAAGCAGAAAGATATTATGAAGCAGTTCGTGATCGAGGCAGCCGTGCTCTCTACGATCGGTGGCGGAATCGGTGTGGCGATCGGTGGAATTGCCACAACAGCCCTTGGAAACGTCATTGGAATGAGCTGTTCACCATCAGCGAAAGCGGTGGCGGTTGCATTTGGTGTATCTGCTGGCATCGGATTATTATTTGGCTACATGCCGGCAAAACGCGCTGCGCGTCTCAATCCCATCGATGCCCTCCGGAGTGAGTGATCCGGTGGCTGAGATGTCCGGAAAAATATAAAAAACAGGTAACTGTGAATGCGTGAAACAGTTGCGAGCATAGTGATCGGGGAGACAACATCAATGGCATTACATTTGATTCTGGGTAATTCCGGAGCAGGAAAATCACATTATCTATATGAACATATTCTGGCAGAGGCAGCCGGACATCCGAAGCGAACCTATTATGTGCTTGTGCCGGAGCAGTTTACGATGGCGACACAGCGGGAGTTTGTCAGGAGGCAGAAAAATCATGCGATCCTGAATGTGGATGTACTCAGCTTTAAGCGGCTGGCGTACCGCGTGTTTGAAGAACTGGGAAAAGATACGTTGCAGGTGCTGGAGGATACCGGAAAAAATCTGATCCTGCAAAAGCTGGCGGGGGATCTGGAGCCGAGGCTTAGCGTCCTACAGGGCAGTCTGCACCGCATGGGCTATATCGATGAGATCAAATCCTTTCTGACGGAGCTTGCCCAGTACCGGATTGAGCCCCGGATGCTGGAGGAGATGGCACAACAGCCGGATGTCTCACCGCTCCTTGCCGCGAAGCTTGCTGATATCCGGCTGTTGTATGAGGCATTTTTAAAGGAGATCGAGGGCGATTACCTGCTGGCAGAGGAGGTCGTAGAATATCTTGCAAGGCTTGTGCCGGATTCTGCGCTGTTTGCCAATGCAGTGCTGGTATTTGATGGTTTTACAGGTTTTACGCCGGTGCAGCAGACATTTTTGAAGGCTGCCTTGCCGGAGGTGGTGGACAGCTATGTGGCGCTCACCATTGATGCACGGGAGGATTTTTACAGTGCCAGTCATGTGGAGCAGCTGTTTTTCCTCTCCAAAAAGACGATCCATATGCTGCTTACGCTGGCGAGGGAGACAGGCGTTTTCGTGGCAGATCCGGTGGTGCTGGGGGATGGCGCAAAGCGCCGTTTTGCAGAGGCACCGGTATTGTATCATCTGGAACAAAACCTGTTTCGTCTGGGGCAAAAATCCTATCAGGGAGAGATGGAGAAACAGGAGCAGCTGCACATCGCAGGCTTTTTAAGACCGGTGGAGGAGCTGCGCTTTGCGGCCGCAGAGATCCGGCGTCTGGTGAGGAAGGGATACCGCTATCAGGATATTGCCATCGTGTCCGGTGATGTGGAAATGTATGCTTCCTATGTGCAGCAGGTCTTTTCAGAGTATGAGATCCCTTATTTCCTGGATCAGACAAATCCGATCCTTTTTCACCCGCTGATCGAGTGTGTGCGGGGATTTTTAGACCTGGCAAAGCATGATTTTTCCTATGAGAGTGTCATGCGCGTGGTGAAATCGGGGCTATTGCCCATCGAGACGGCGCAGGCAGATCTCTTGGAAAACTATATACTGGCCTACGGCATTTGCGGGCGAAAACGGTGGGAAGAGCTGTGGGTGCGCTGCCCGGAGTGGATGGACGCAGAAGCTTTGGATGCATTGAATCAAAAGCGCGCAGAGCTGATGGAGATCCTAAGTCCTTATATGGATGTGATGACGGCGGCAGATGCCACGACACTGGCGCGCACCCGGGCACTCTATGACGTGATGGTGGCTTTTGAGCTGGAGCACAGTCAGGAGGATGGACGGATCTGGCGGATCGTGATGGATCTGTTTGATAAGCTGGCGGGTCTTCTGGGAGAAGAAATACTGCCTTTTGACGAGTATATGGATGTGCTGGAGGCAGGCTTTCAGGCGGCGGAGGTGGCGGTGATCCCTCCGGGCTTTGATCAGGTACTTATCGGTGATATCGAGCGGACGCGTCTGGAAAATATCCGGGTGCTGTTTTTCCTCGGCGTCAATGATGGAGTGATCCCGCGTGTCAACAATGAGGGCGGTATCTTAAGTCAGCTGGAACGGGAAACACTGGCACAGGCACATTATGAGCTGGCACCCACCGCCCGTGAGCGCGCATTTATCCAGCGTTTTTATCTGTATCTGAACATGACAAAGCCCTCTGAGCGGTTATATCTGACCTACGCGGGATGCGGTGCGGATGGTGCGTCAAGGCGTCCCTCTTATCTGATCGGAATGATCCTTCGCATGTTTCCGGGGCTTACCGTGACAGATGGAACAGTCATTTCTCCCATGGAGCGCATGGAGGCAGCCGGGGCGGCGTTCCGTTATCTGACAGAGGGTCTGGAAGAGGCAAAATGCGGGGAGGCGACACCGGAGTGGAGCGCTTTGTTTGCGTGGTATGGGTCACAGGAAACGTGGCAGGAGCCTTTGCAGAAGCTTTTGTCTGCGGCCTTTTACCGGTTTCGGCAAGAGCCGCTTTCATCAGAGGTGAGCCATCTGCTCTATGGCAGCGTACTGGAAAACAGTGTGACCCGGTTGGAGCGGTTTGCGGCCTGTGCCTATGAGCACTTTTTGACCTATGGACTGATGCTTCGTCCAAGGGAGGAGCATACCTTTGAGGCGGTGGATTTTGGTAATCTGGTTCACACGGCATTGGAGCATTATGCCAGAGGGCTTGCAAAGAGCGAATATGACTGGTTTTCGGTACCCGAGGACGTGCGCCATGCGCTTGGCAGGGCAGCGATGCAGACTGCTATGGAGCAAAGCAGGAATGACGCATTAGTTACCTCGGCGAAAAACCGTTATCTGACTACCAGAATGGAGGAGTTATTGCATCAGACGGTAGAAACGCTCACGAGACAGGTGCGAAAGGGGCGTTTTCTGCCAGCAGATTATGAGTTGGGCTTTGGAGTGGCAGGCAGTCTGGATGTGTCGGAATTTGCATTGAGCGAGGATGAAAAAATGCGCCTGAGGGGGCGGATCGACCGTGTAGATACGATGGATACAGGTGCGGATACCTATGTCAAGATCATTGATTACAAGTCCGGACAGACCAAATTTTCGCTCTTGTCCATGTATCATGGTCTGCAGCTGCAGCTGGTGGTTTATCTGAATGCAGCAATGGAGCTGATGAAGCGAAGACCCCATACAGGTGAGATTCTCCCTGCGGGTATTTTCTATTATCATGTGGACGAACCGATGATCGAGACGGAAGGTGCATGTAGCGAGGAACAGATCTGGCAGGCAGTGTTTGAAAAGCTTCGTCTGGACGGTATCGTGAATGAAGATCCGCAGATCATAGGGGCAATGGACGAGACGTTTACGGACAGATCAGATGTGATCCCGGTGAGCCGCACAAAGAGCGGGGAGCTGTCAAAGACATCAAAGGTCTATTCTACGGAGCAGTTCGCGAGTATCAGTGCCTATGTGAACCATGTGATCGGGACGCTGGGCAGGCGGATGATGGCGGGAGAGATAGACGTAAACCCCTATGAATTAAAAGGCGCTACCGCGTGTACCTGGTGTGGCTATCGGAGTATCTGCGGATTTGATGAGCGTATGAGCGGCTGCGGTTACCGGAAGCTGAAGCAGATGAAATCTGAGGAGGATATTTTTGAGGCGATGGAGCACGAGATGGAGACAGCTCAGGGGGATATGGAAGAACATGTGAAACAGGATCCGGATCGAAAGGAGGAGCACTAGATCATGGGTGTGAAGTGGACGAATCAGCAGCAGCAGGTCATTGACCTGCGGAACCGGAATCTGCTGGTATCAGCGGCGGCGGGCAGTGGAAAGACCGCTGTGCTTGTAGAGCGCATCATAAAAAAAGTGCTGGATCCGGAGCATCCGGTGGATATTGACCATCTGCTTGTGGTCACTTTTACGAAAGCGGCAGCCGCAGAGATGCGTGAGCGCGTGGCAAAGGCCATTGAGACACGCATGGATGAGGAAAAGGACAATGCCTATCTGAACCGGCAGTACACACTGGTTCACCATGCGCAGATCACAACGATCGACAGCTTTTGTCTGTATGTGGTGAAAAATTATTTTCAGTGTATCGGTCTGGAGCCGGGCTTTCGCGTGGGAGATCCCGGGGAGCTTTCCCTGATCCTGGAGGATGTGCTGGCGGATGTGCTGGAGCGCTGGTATGAGGCAGCAGATCCGGAATTTCTGGCCTTTGCCGATAATTATGCAAGTGCAAAAAATGATACGAACCTTGCACAGATGGTGCGTAGGCTCTACGACTATTCCACGAGTTATCCGTGGCCGGAGGAATGGCTGCGGCAGATCACGGATGTCTATGAGCCCCAGGCGCTGACGGCAGAGGCGCTTTCAGATCCGGACAGCTGGCTGCAGGAGCTGATGCGTTATCTGCATGCCGTGATCGGCGGGGAGAGAGACCGGCTACTTCTGGCGAAGAGACTGTGTCTGGAGCCGGATGGACCGGATATGTATCTGGACAATATCGAGGGTGTGCTGGAACAGCTGGAGGGCGTGGAAGAGATTACAGACTATGACGCCCTTGGCATGGCCATCGCAAAGCTGGATTTCGGGCGTCTGGCTGTGCGGCGCGGTTTTGACGGCGACAAGTCGGCACAGGAGCTGGTGAAAACGCTGCGCAGCAATGCGAAGGAGGAACTGCAAAAGCTGTACAAGAAATTTTTTACACTTCCCTTAGCGTCACAGCTGGAGGATCTGGCGTACACCGGCAGATCTGTGCGCGTACTGTCTTTGCTGACATTGGATTTTGCAGGTGCATATAGGAAAAAGAAGGAAGAGCTGGGGCTTTTAGATTTTTCGGATATTGAGCACATGGCACTTCGGATCCTTGTGGATGAAAAGACAAAGGAGCCGACGGATGTGGCCAGACAGTTTCAGGCACTGTTTGAGGAGGTCATGATCGATGAGTATCAGGACTCCAATTATGTGCAGGAGGCGATACTCACGGCAGTTTCAGGGGGCGGTGGCAGGAACAACCGATTTATGGTGGGTGATGTCAAACAGAGCATCTACCGTTTTCGTCTGGCAAGGCCGGAGCTGTTCATGGAGAAATATGATACCTATTCCACGGAGGATGCACCCTGCCGCAAGATCTGTCTGGATCAGAATTTCCGCAGCCGTTTTCAGGTGTTAGACAGTGTCAACGATCTGTTTTACCGCATCATGAAGCGTGACGTGGGAGGCGTGGAGTATGACAAGGCTGCTGCACTCTACCCCGGAGCAGATTATCCGCAGGCACCACAGAAGGATGCTTATAAAACGCGGATCCTTCTGGCTGACAGTGGCGCGCAGGGGCTGGAAGAAAACGGCATGGATAATGCAAAAATACTGGAAGCAGCCATGATCGCCGAGGAGATCTGCCGACTGAAGGAGCAGCAGTGTATCTCTGACGGTCAGGGGGGCTTTCGCCCGGTGCAGTATTCGGATATCGTCATCTTACTGCGCTCTCCGGGTTCCTGGGGAGATGAACTGGTGGAACAGCTTTCTGCCAGAGGAATCCCTTCACACCGGATGTCTGTAAGCGGATATTTCGGCACTTCGGAGGTGCAGACGGTACTGAGTCTCTGTCAGGTGATCGACAATCCTTTGCAGGATATTCCGCTGGCGGCGGTGCTGCGCAGCCCGTTTTTTGACTTTTCCAATGAGGAGCTGGCAAAGCTTCGCCTGGAAGGAACACATGCATTTTTCTATGAGCATGTGAAGGATTACGCAGCGCATGGCACGGACGCAGCGCTGAAGGAAAAAAGTGCGCATTTTCTGGCGGTACTGGGTGACTATCGTGAGCGCTCCCGCCGGTCATCGGTCCATGATCTGCTGGATCAGATCCTGAGGGAGAGCGGATATCTGAATTTCGTCCGTGCGCTTCCGGCGGGAGAAAAGCGTCTGGCAAATGTGGAAATGCTGCTGCAGCAGGCGGTCAGCTATGAACGAACGAGCTATAAGGGGCTGTTTTCATTTATCCGTTATATGGAAAAGCTGCAAAAATATGAGGTGGATTTCGGAGAGGCAGATGTGACGCTGGAGCATGAGGATGTTGTGCGTATCATGAGCATCCATAAGAGCAAGGGTCTTGAATTTCCGATTGTATTTGTCAGTGGTCTGGGCAGAAAATTTAATAAGAAGGACAGTACCGATGCGATGATCCTGGACAGCAGCTACGGCGTGGGACTGGCGTGCGTGGAGGGAAAAAAGCACAGAAAGCGCACGACTTTGCTGCGTGAGATGATCGCAGCGCGGATCGCAGGGGATAATATCGGAGAGGAGCTGCGTGTGCTTTATGTGGCGCTGACCCGTGCAAAGGAACAGCTGATCCTTACGGGCACGCTGCGGGAGCCTGAAAAGATGCTGCTAACCTATGAGTTACAGTCTGAGGAGGATGCATCCTTTTTAGACCGGCGGGAGGCCGGATGTTATCTGGACTGGATCATGCCGGGGGCATACCGTCATCCGGAGCACCTGACCATCGAGACCTATGGGGCGGGCGATTTTTCGCTGATGGAGCAGCTGCAGGAGGCCGTGCAATACACAAAAAAGGAGCAGCTTTTAGAGTCTCTGGAAACGGTGGATGAAACGCTGTATGCGCAGATCGATGCGCGCTTACAGAGCACGTATCCCTATGAGGAGGAAGTGAACCTGCGCACGAAGGTTTCTGTCTCCGAGCTAAAGCACCGGAATATGGTTCTCGAGCCGGGAGACGAGGAGGCACTTGCCTGGTATGCAAAGGAAGAACAGCCGGAAAGCTATGTGCCGTTGTTTGTCAGGGGAAAAAATGAAAAAGACCCGGATGCCCCTCATCAGGGTGCTTTGCGCGGTACCGCCATGCATCGTATGATGGAATGCCTGGATTATGGAGCTCTCGCAGATGCATTTTCAGAGGAAGAGGTGCTGCGCCAGCTGGAGGAGCTGCAGCAGGGGGGACGCATTTCGCCGGATGCAGCTGCGCTTGTGAGTACACAAAAGATCTGGAAGTTTTTGCAGACGGAGCTTGGGGAAAGGATCATGCAGGCGCATAAAGCCGAAAGGCTGTATCGGGAGCAGCCTTTTGTCATGGGTATTCCTGCTCATGAAGCAGACCCGGCACTCCAAAGTGAACAGCTGGTACTCGTACAGGGTATTATCGATCTTTATTTTGAGGAAGCGGATGGCCTCGTGCTGTTAGATTATAAGACGGATTCGGTCAAAGAGGCAAGGCAGCTGCTGGAGCGTTATCAGACACAGATGGATCTGTATGCGCGGGCACTTTGCGCGGCGACAGGAAAGCCGGTCAGGGAAAAACTGATCTATTCCTTTAAACTGGAAGAGATCATACGGGCGTGATCATTGTAAAAAACGTCAGAATATCATGGATGTTTGTGTCGTAAAATAGTTATGAAAATCGTCACACGGCAGCGGGACTTTGTCACCGGCAGAGACACCGCATGAAAAAGAAAGGAATAAAAAATATGAATTATATACTTGCGTCACAGTCGCCGAGACGGCGGGAACTGCTGGGGAAGCTGGGGATTTCCTTTGAGATCGAACCGGCAGTGGGCGAGGAAGTGCCCTGCGGCGAAACGCCGGAGGAGATCGTGAAGAATCTTGCAGCAGCCAAAGCCAGCGAGATCGCAGCGCATCATACAGAGGATGCGGATGCGGTGATCATAGGTGCGGATACAGTCGTAGTCTGCGATGGAGAAATTCTGGGAAAGCCAAAGGACCGGAGGGATATGGCACAGATGATCAGGCGGCTTCAGGGGCGTGCCCATGAGGTGTATACAGGGGTAGCTCTCTGTTATGAGAGGGATGGGAAGCATTGCTGTCATTCCTTTGCAGAATGTACGAGAGTACATTTTTATCCGATGAGCGGGGAACAGATCGATTCCTACGGGGCTCATTCTGACGGGCTGGATAAAGCGGGCGGTTACGGGATTCAGAGCGATGCCGCCATCTATATCAGGGGGATTGAGGGCGATTACAATAATGTGGTCGGTCTGCCTATTGCGCGGCTCTATCATGAGATGGAGCAGAAAGAACTGATCGGATGATGATTAGACGAGCATTGACCATTATTTAGTCGTTGCTATTTGCGGGATTTTCCGCTAAGATGAAAATGAAAGAGAAAAATAGGAGGATCGATCATGAGTTCATTCAGTGAGCAGGATTTACAGATATTTTTGGATCATCAGCTGCAGCTTTTTCCGGAACCGGTTGCAGAGACCCTGGAGGAAGCGGAGTATTTTTTAGAGGATTGCATGGCGATCTTATGTAAAAATAAAAAAGAAGTCAAGCAGTATTTTGAGGAGGAGGGCGTTGATCTGTGCGGCATGTCTGCCGAGGAGCTGCTAGAGCAGCCGGAGGTATTTGCACTTTCCGGAGGACGTTATCTGATCGTAGAAGCGTAGGGAAAGATGACAGATGTGGAATGTCACATTGATGCAGGAAGGAGATATTTGGGTATGGGTAATTATGATGTGATTATTATTGGTGCAGGACCGTCAGGTATTTTTTGTGCCTATGAATTGATACACAAAAAACCGGATTTAAAGGTGCTGCTTATCGAAAAAGGTCGTCGGATCGAGGATCGTGCCTGTCCGAAGCGAAAGACAAAGGTCTGTGTGGGCTGCCAGCCCTGCAGCATTACGACAGGGTTTGCAGGAGCGGGGGCATTTTCAGATGGAAAGCTCTCACTTTCACCGGATGTGGGCGGCACACTGCCGGAAATACTTGGCTATGATGCTGCCACAAAACTGATTCATGAATCTGACGAGATCTATTTGAAATTCGGTGCAGATACGAGCGTTTACGGTGTAGATAAGGAAAAGGAGATCCGGGAGAT
>JALFNQ010000235.1 GCA_022773965.1 Lachnospiraceae bacterium | reverse complement strand
GTGACCGGACTTACTCCGGCAAGTGTGGTCCAGCTTCGCTGGACACACAACATAGAAAAGCCCGGGCTTTCGCCGGGACTTTGTCTACAGTCTGAAATCGCTGTCATGCAATCTATGACAGCGATGTTTTTTGGACAAATTCTATTTTAGCAAAGATTCCAAGAAGCAGTTCTCCTGGCCTTTTCTGAACGCAAAGATTTTTTGGATTTCTTTCTGTCAGAAAAGTCAGCTCGGTATGATTCTGGACACAGGCTGCGGTCTGGTTTCCTGATTCAGGTGCTTTGCAGCGCATCTATCTGTCAATCCGCGCCTGACACCGGTCACTTCCATGAGCTTGCATGACTGATTCTGAGTATCCATCGCTATAATCAGGAAGAGAGATTCCGACAGGATGCTTCCACCGTCGGGTAGCGCTTTATGTCCGTATGCGGGATGAATTTTGCTGCCTGCATGCGAATCAGAAAATCCGGAATGGATGCAAATTGTACGCAGTAAAGATTTTCTGTAAAATATTGAATATCGTCCATTCTGGTGCGGTCAAGCAGCAGAATACGGGCACCGTCCAGAGAGGCGTTGGAGATACAGGTGTATTTCTCACGGGGCTGATCCGGAAAGATGCCGATCGTGATGGCGGATTCCAGATTAGAATGAGCACTAAAAGCACCAGACAGATAAAAATGGGAAATATCTGTCTCCAGACATCCTGCTGACTCAAGCAGACAGTCCATCATGGTGTAGGCAGCGGCTTTGGTATCCAAATATTGTTTAATATCCGTCTGTGAGAAATACAGTGGTTCTCCGCTCCCGGACTCTTCGGCAGTGGCATAGACGGCGGCATACTCCTGTTCCTCCTCCAGATATATGATCCGCGGAGTGACATCTGGATTCAATGTGCCCGCAATATTGATCCATCCATGAAGTCTCATTTGGGCCAGTAGATCGATAATGCCGGAACCGCAGATGCCCACCGGGCGGCTTCCGTCGATCGTGGTAAAGGTCAGGTCTTTGCCGTGGATCGTCACTGTATCTATGGCACCCTTCCCGGCCTGCATACCGAAACGGCTGATATAGCCTTCCAGAGCCGGACCTGCGGCACCAGCGCCGGCTAACATCCATTCGCGGTTGCCGATAACGAGTTCTCCGTTGGTACCGATGTCGAAGAACAGGAGGGTGTCTTCACTTTGGCGGATATCCAGATTCAGAAGTCCGCTTACAATATCTCCCCCCACATAATTGGAGGCAGAGGGGATGATGTAGAGCATTCCGGAAAAATCAAGTCCCAGTTCGCTTCCCCATAACCATCCGGGCTCTGTAGTGACCGGCGCGAAGGGAGAGGAAAATACGGTCCATGCATTCAGCTTTAGCAGAAAATGAATCATGGTCGTGTTGCCGGAGACGATCATGATCGGACAGCTGCGGACTTTGATGTCGGTCTGCGAAGCCAGCTGTCCGATCAGAGACTGAAAGGTTTCAACCGTGACTTTCTGAAGGTCATCCGCATGTCCGGAATCCTCCATGGTATACGTGATGCGAGTGAGAATATCGGTTCCGTAGGTGCGCTGCCCGTTGGTGCCGCGTACCTGTGCAACGACAGCCCCGGTATTTAAGTCGACCAGCTGCATGACAATAGTGGTGGAACCGTAGTCCACAGCAAGTCCATAGTGCATCTGCCGTGTGTCTCCGGCCTCCACATCGGTCACGATCCAGTCCTTTTCCCTGTATACCAGCGTTACTGTGATGTGATAATCACATTCTCTGCACAGGGGGTAAAGCTTTTGCAATATGTGAAGAGGGATTTTGGCATTCTTATATCCAACGTCGGACAACGTCTGACAGATCCTATGCTGGTCACTTTTCGTATCTTCTTCCGTGGGAGGAGTGATCTCAAGATATACTTTTTCACTGAAACATTTCATTTTCATGCCTCCTATGTTAATCGATGCGCCGTTTTGGCAGGTTATCAGAAATACCACCGGCCATTATCGATAGCTGGTCTCTTAATCAATAATTTGCATTTGAAATGGATATCATTCTCTTTTACAGGAACATTCTTTCCTTCTTTACATTCTGGGCATTGAACAATTTTTCCATTTTTCAAGTCTTTGAGCATGCCACCAATGGTTTCCTTTTTCATCGTACTTCTTCCATGATTGTTGGGGATTTTGTTCTATCACGGAATTATTATATTCCTTAAATCATCACTGGTCAATATCCTCCCTTTTATGCGGAATAATAAAGATCGTCGCTTTTTAAGGAGAAAATGAGAAGTAGGAAGCGGATTTGTGAGAAAACCCAATCATATGGAGCAGGGGATACGTGGTTGGTTAAATGCACCAATACTACGTCGGAAATGATCTAAGGAAAAAGAAAAACATCGCTGCCATGACAGCGATGTTTCAGACTGTAGACAAAGTCCCGGCGAAAGCCGGGCTTTTCTATGTTTACGACCGTTTTTCTGGTATAATACAAATATCAGAAGGGCGGTGTTTTTTATGATGACAAAAAATTCAGATAAAAAAAGGGAACAGATGATAATGCTCTGTATGGATGATATGGTTCCCCAAAACCATATGCTGCGTTTAATTGATAAAGCCATTGACTGGACTTTTATATATGAGCTTGTAGAAGAAAAATACTGCCCTGATAACGGAAGGCCCAGTATGGACCCTGTCATGCTGATTAAGATTCCCTTCATTCAATATCTTTATGGAATCAAAAGTATGAGGCAGACCATCAAAGAGATAGAAGTAAACGTTGCTTACAGATGGTTCCTCGGATTAGACATGCTGGACCCTGTCCCTCATTTTTCAACCTTTGGGAAAAACTACACCCGCCGTTTTAAGGACACAGATCTTTTTGAGCAGATCTTTGCGAAAATATTAGAAGACTGCATGAAATTTAAACTGGTGGACACCGATCAGATCTTTGTGGATTCTACTCATGTGAAAGCATGTGCAAACAGCAAAAAAATGCGAAAAAGAGTTGCACATGAACAGGCCCTTTGGTATGAAGAAAAATTACAGAAGGAAATATCCAGGGATCGTGAAGCGCACGGGAAAAAACCTTTAAAGGAAAAAGACAGAAATGATCCCCCATCCGGCGGCGGGAGCGATAATAATACAAAGGAAGAAGAAATTACAGAAGGGATTAAAACGCAGAAATGCAGTACCAGTGATCCGGAAAGCGGCTGGTTCCGTAAAGGCGAGCATAAACATGTTTTCGCCTATGCAGTGGAAACAGCTTGTGATAAACACGGCTGGATCCTGGGATACAGCATTCATCCGGGGAATGAACATGACAGCCGGACATTCAAAATACTTTATGACAAGATAAAGATCTATTCACCGGCTATGATCATTGCAGATGCCGGTTACCGTACACCAGCAATCGCCCATGAATTGTTAGAAGATGGTATCGAGCCTCTGTTCCCATACAAGAGGCCAATGACAAAGGAAGGGTTTTTCCGAAAATATGAGTATGCATATGATGAGTACTATGACTGCTACATATGTCCGGAAAACCATATATTATCCTATCAAACGACAAACAGAGAGGGGTATAGGGAATACGTAAGCTGCGGAGAAATATGTGCCAGTTGCCCCAATCTTCATAGATGTACGGAAAGTAAAGAACACATAAAAGTGGTTACCCGCCATGTGTGGGAAGAATATATGGAGAAAGCGGAGGATATCAGGCATACACTTGGCACTAAACAGATATATGACCTAAGAAAGGAAACAATCGAGAGGATTTTCGGAACAGCCAAGGAACAACATGGATTTCGTTATACACAATACATAGGGAGAGCCCGGATGGAAATGAAAGCGGGGCTTACTTTTGCATGTATGAACCTGAAAAAACTGGCCAGGATACTGGACAAAAGGGAAGAAAGAATATCGACTATCCATAATATTGAGCGGTTATTAAAGGAAAAGACATTTTTAAAAAAAAGTGGTGCTGGAGATTATCTCCAGCACCAACTTTGTCTACAGTCTGAAGGGAGAACCATTGAGGTTCTCCCTTTAAAAGGTTTATTTTATGCGATTTTCCGATAGAATTATTCTCCGAAATATCTCTTAAGAAGACCAGCGAATGCTTTTCCATGTCTTGCTTCATCTCTTGCCATTTCATGAACTGTATCATGGATAGCGTCAAGGTTAGCAGCTTTTGCACGTTTAGCAAGGTCTGTTTTACCAGCTGTAGCACCGTTCTCAGCATCTACTCTCATCTGCAGGTTTTTCTTTG
>JALFNQ010000224.1 GCA_022773965.1 Lachnospiraceae bacterium | reverse complement strand
CCGTTCGGAAAGCTCTCGAGCGTTTTCCGTCCCATCACGACAACTTTTCCAGTAGTTGTTTCCCGGAAAAATTTTTGATCTGCAGGAATTCTCACAAGCAGCTGGTTATTTTTGCCGATCGCCCAATTGGCGTCGACGCATGCGATTAAATTCATGTTTGTCTCCTATTCTATCATTTACGCTATTTCGTCCGCATGGGTCGGAGGGCTCATTTCCATGAAAAACACGCTCCCGCTCCGCCTCGAACGCAGCGGCTGCTAAGAAATTTTTATCGCGCAAAAGCCGCGCTCGAAAATTTCAAGCACCGGCGTTCTCAGAGGGTTTTTCATCGGAAACGAGCCCTCCGACCCATGCCCACTACGCTACGAAACATATACTGAAAACAAATACTTTGCTATAAGCCAGCGTCATCTGCCCTCTGCCACTACTGTTACAAAACAGGAATACTTGTTGTTCCTGTTGCCATCCATACACAGCGTCGCGACCAAGCGGACAGCATTTGACTGACCGTTTATGCGGCGGACTCGCGCGGAAATCCCCTTCCGACATCACTGCGTAGCTGCCGAGAAAATCTGCTTTTGATTTTACTCGGAGCGGGCTCGCGTGATTTGTCCGGTAAGCATAATCGGCAGGCAAAGCTGGTCGCTTGGTCGCGACGCGTCCGGGTAGAAAACATCTGACTCACCGTTTATGCGGCGGACTCGCGCGGAAATATCCTTCCGACATCACTGCGTAGCTGCCGAGAAAATCTGCTTTTGATTTTACTCAGAGCGGACTCGCGTGATTTGTCTCGGGAGTGTACTAGCATAATCGGCAGGCAAAGCTGGTCGCTTGGTCGCGACGCGTCCGGGTAGAAAACATCTGACTCACCGTTTATGCGGCGGACTCACGCGGAATCAGCCCTTAAATAGCCACCGGAATATTCTCGATCTGCGGCCCTGTCTCGTAATCGATGAGTTTGACATCATCGCGCGTAAATTCATAGAAATCCTTCACATCCGGATTCAGCCAGAACTTCGGTGCCGGATAAGGCTTGCGGGAAATCAGTTCCTCCACGAGAAGCACATGCCTGTCATAAATGTGCGCATCTGCAATGACATGCATCAATTCACCCACACGCATATCGCACACCTGAGCCAGCATATGCAAAAGCACGGCATACTGGCATACATTCCAGTTATTGGCAGTGAGCACATCCTGAGAGCGCTGGTTTAACACAGCATTTAACGTAAGCTTATCATCACCCTTTTTCTGTGTAACATTGAACGTCATACTGTATGCACAGGGATAAAGGTTCATCTCGTGAAGATCCTGATGCACATAGATATTTGTCATGATCCGGCGGCTGAAGGGATTATTTTTCAAGTCGTAGATCACACGGTCCACCTGATCCATCATCCCCTCTTTATACTGGTGCTTTACGCCCAGCTGATAGCCGTACGCCTTTCCAATAGAACCATCCTCATCTGCCCATTCATCCCAGATGTGGCTGTGCAGATCATGAATATTGTTAGACTTTTTCTGCCAGATCCAGAGGATCTCATCAGTGGCACTCTTGATCGCAGTCCGGCGCAACGTCAGCGCCGGAAATTCTTTCGACAGATCATAGCGGTTCACAACGCCGAATTTTTTGATCGTATAGGCACTGCTGCCATCTGCCCAGTGAGGGCGCACTTTCTCTCCCTCCGTACTTGTACCGTTATTTAGAATATCCCGGCACATCGCAATAAAAAGTTCATCTGCCAAACTCATAGCTTATGCCTCATCGATCGCCTTACCGATATCATGTCTCATATATTTGTTCTCAAAAGAGATCCACTCCGTTGCGGCATATGCGTTCGCACGTGCTTCCTTCAAGTCTGCGCCGGTGGCTGTGATACCCAGCACACGTCCGCCGTTCGTGACGATCTCACCCCTGTCATTAAAAGCCGTTCCCGCATGATAGCAGAAGCGGTCATCACGACCCTCAAACTTTTCAAAACCGGTGATTGGATAACCTTTTTTGTAGCTGACCGGATAACCATCAGATGCCAGAACCACACAGACTGCCGCATTATCCTCAAACTGAAGGTCAATCGTATCCAGCTTGCCATCGATGCAGGCCTCCATGACCTCAACAATATCATTTTTCATGCGCGGAAGCACCACCTGTGCCTCAGGATCACCAAAACGCGCATTGTACTCCAGTACCTTCGGGCCTTCTTCTGTCAGCATCAATCCGAAGAAAATGATACCCTTAAATTCTCTTCCCTCTGCCGCCATTGCATCAACCGTTGACTGATAAATATATTTTTTGCAGAACTCGTCCACCTCTTTCGTGTAGAACGGACTGGGAGAAAACGTACCCATTCCGCCAGTGTTCAGGCCCTGATCGCCATCCTGCGCACGCTTGTGATCCTGTGCGGAGGACATGATCTTAATCGTTTTTCCATCCACGAAAGACAGTACAGACACCTCACGTCCGGTCATAAACTCCTCCACAACCATGCGGTTTCCAGCTGTACCAAACTTCTTATCCTGCATGATCTCCTTCACGCCATACTTTGCCTCTTCCAGCGTATTACAGATCAAAACACCTTTGCCAAGCGCCAATCCGTCAGCCTTTAACACGATGGGAAGCTTTGCCGTCTCCAGATATGCAAGTGCTGCATCTGCGTCATCAAATGTCTCATAACCTGCGGTAGGAATCTTGTATTTCTTCATCAATTCCTTGGAAAATGCCTTGGAGCCCTCCAGGATCGCTGCATTTTTTCGAGGACCGAATACGCGCAGTCCACGTTCCTCAAACACATCCACGATACCACCAACCAACGGATCATCCATACCGATGATCGTCAGATCTACCTGATTTTCCTGTGCAAAATCCGCCAACCTTTCAAACTCCATCGCCGTGATCGGCACACACTCTGCCTGTGCGGCAATACCCGCATTTCCGGGTGCACAGTAAATTTTTTCTACTTTTGGACTCTTTGCAACTGCCATTGCAATAGCATGCTCTCGTCCACCGCTTCCTACGATTAAAACCTTCATGGTTTTCTTCCTCCTAATATTTATCTATCACGTATATCAATCTGCCAGGAACTTACTCTGCGATCTTTACCACACCATCTACAACACTGATCTTTCCGTTTGCGATCAGATTGATCGCCTTTGGCATGATCACCCACTCTGCCTGCTCCATCACACGCTGCTGCAGGGTTTTGGCCGTATCATCCGGTAAAATCTCCACCGCCTTCTGCAAAATGATCGGACCGGTATCTGTTCCCTCATCCACAAAATGACACGTTGCTCCGGTCACCTTGACACCACGCTTCAATGCTGCCTCATGCACCTTCAGACCATAATAACCCGTACCGCAAAATGACGGGATCAGTGACGGATGGATATTGATGATCCGGTTTTTATAAGCCGCGATGAGCTGCGGCGGAATGATCACCAGATAGCCTGCCAGGACAACCAGATCGATTCCCCGATCCACGATGGTCTGTGTCAGTGCATCGTTGAACTGTTCTCTATTCTCATATGCCTTCGGAGAAATACACATTCCCTCAATGCCATGATTTTTCGCACGCTCCAGCGCATAGGCATTCGCATTGTTGCTGATCACCACATCGATCTTCGCATTTGTGATCCTGCCGTCATCAATGGCATCGATAATTGCCTGCAGATTGGTACCACCACCAGATACTAAGACCGCTAATTTTAACATAAGGTCACTCCCTTTTCTCCGTCTGTGATCTTTCCTACAACATAGGGCGTATCACCTGCTGCTCTCATTGCTTCCATCGCTTGATCAACATCCGCAGGATCAACCGCTACGATCATTCCAAGACCCATATTATAGGTATTGTACATCATCTGCTCTTCCACATCGCCTTCTCTTGCCATCATCGTAAAGATGGGAGGGATCGGATAACTGTTCTTCTCAATGACTGCGTGCTTTCCTTCAGGAAGCATACGGGGAATGTTCTCATAGAAACCGCCACCTGTGATATGGCTGCAGGCCTTTACCCGCACACCGGCTTCCTTCACATTTTTCAGAGCCTTTACATAGATGCGGGTGGGTGCAAGAAGTGCCTCACCAAGTGTCTTGCCCAGTTCCTCATGATATGTATTTAATGTCTCTTTATCCATCTGAAAGATCTTGCGAACAAGTGAAAAACCATTGGAATGTACTCCGGTAGAAGCCATGCCGATCAAAACATCTCCGTCCTTTAGATCCTCACCGGTAATGATATCCTTTTTATCAACAACCCCCACTGCAAAACCAGCCAGATCATACTCGTCCTCAGGCATCAGTCCCGGATGCTCTGCGGTCTCACCACCAATCAGGGCACAACCGGACTGCTTGCAGCCCTCTGCCACACCGCTGACGATCGTTGCGATCTTCTCGGGATAGTTTTTACCACATGCAATATAATCAAGGAAGAACAGCGGCTCACCGCCTGCACATGCTACGTCATTGACACACATAGCCACTGCATCAATACCGATCGTATCATGTTTATCCAGCAAAAATGCCAGCTTAACCTTTGTTCCACATCCATCTGTACCGGAAAGAAGTACCGGCTCTTCCATCTCCTTGATCTTTTCCAGTGAAAATGCACCGGAAAATCCACCTAAAC
>JALFNQ010000201.1 GCA_022773965.1 Lachnospiraceae bacterium | reverse complement strand
CATCAGCAATCTTACGAAGTTTCCCATTTACCCGAAACGGGGCAAACAGTGCGTGCACACACTCATCAATAATGGTTTCCTGTATGGAATTGATCCCAAAAGGTGACTTCACCACGCATTCCATGATCTGTAAGATACTGCTCGCCTTCTCATTGACCGGATCAGATTCCCTGTCAGAATCCTCCGATACATAGATTGCCATCGGATTGATGTGATTGTTTCCACCCGGCGTGATCACGATGACCTGCCCGTGGTATGCCTCCACAATATCCCCGTACTCGTGTTCCGGATCAATGATAAAAACAGCATCCCCAGCCCGCAGGAACCGGCAGCTAAGCTCAAATTTGCACGCCAGACTTTTTCCCATTCCCGGACATCCCAGTATAAACCCGTTATAATTGACACCTTTCATACGGTCGTAGAAAATCGGGTTCTTTGATAACAGGTTGCAGCTGTAATTGATCCCTTCCGGATCATTCAGCTCCAGTGTTGAAAACGGGATAAACAGTGCTAGCGATGAAGTGGTCAGCGTCCGAGTCTCCGCGATCTGGTTATAGCAGAGGGGAAGCGTTGAATGGAAGCCCTCTTCCTGCTGTCCGTTCATAACCGACAGCGTAACCGAACTTTTCTTATACTCTGTAACAAGTGTATCTGTGTACTCATCCAGCTTTTCTTTACTGTCTGCAAATACTGTGACTGACATGGTCGTGTCAAAAAGATGCTCGTCCTTTTCCCTGATGGAGTCACGGAGCGCCAGTGCCTCTGCCTCCCGGTCCAGCACTTCCGGGCTTACATACGAATCATCATAAATGCCAGCCTTTTGCCCTGCTTTCATTTGTTTGGTCTTTAAGTCCCGGATCAGTGAAAGATTCTTTGCTACAATCGCATCTGCTTTCTTTGGCGGGATGGATTTCAGATTGATCGTTGTCATACAGTTAAAATTCATATCAGAAACATTTGTCAAAAACTCATCGTTCATCTTGCTGGCAAGTCTGGAAACGCGCAGCGTGCGGACCAGCTTTCCACCCATGCGCATATGATCCCTCTTAATCTCCATGGAAGCTGGTGCTATCACATCGTTGATAGACAGCCCCATGGATCTCATGTGGTCAAAATCAAAGGATGTGATCTCTTCCAGTGCTCCATCCTCATTGAGCACCCTGGATTTCTGGATCAGGTGCTCTTGGGGATTGTTGTAGATTCCATACAAAACATCCAGTCTTTCTTCCAGTGGAACTGCAGCTGCACTGGAACCGAATCTGCTCAAGGTCTTGTCAATATCCTGATCCAACCGGTGATAGATCCTGGCAGCCTTCACCGCATCATGCGCATGAACCGCTACCGTCAGGTACTTGTCTCTCTGGATGCCATTGCGCCCTTCCCTGATCCTCTGCATCATGATCCCATTCAGCTCCTTCCGGTAATCGTCAAAGCCATCTCCCGCTTCCTTATATAATGCCCGCTCACAGAACTCCTGCATATTGATGCTGTGGCAGTAGATCGTGACAGCAGCTTCCACATTGGAACCGAAGGAATTGAGCAGCTTCTTCCATCCCTTATAGATGACCAGCTGCTCATCCTCCGGTGCCGTCAGATAGTTATTATCCCCGATCCTGTATGTTTTTACGTAACAGTTCCGGTACGTTTCAATAAACTGGTATTTCTCATGCACACCAATGATCGGCACACTTGCAGCTGTCGTCTGTGCAAAACCGCAGGCCGGTACTTTCGGCAGATCAGCCTCGGTGAATGACTTAAAACGCTGCCCCTTTTTCGTCTGCATGACGCATTCCTCCTTCCGCTACATGATTTTTTGAATCCTGCTCTTCTTTAATGCCCTTTTTCTTTCTTTACACACCCGCTTTTGTCTCTTTCTAAGCTTCCTGTCTCTGCGGTCGATCTGCCTGCGCCGGTCATATTCCCTGTTTAACAACATCGTATACCGGTTTTTTGTCTTATAAAGCCTCACCCGGTTCTGATACAGATGGTTTTGCAGAAGTTTTAACAGAATCCTCTCCATTGGTATACCATCCTGCTTCACCCAGCCAAAAGCAAAACAAAGCCCTCCGATGACCATGCACGGATAGATGGCAATGGAAAAATCCAGTCCCAGGAACACCGCTATCAACACGCTGCACACCACAGCTGCAGAAAGGCAGATCACCTGACGCAGCGTAAAATTCAATAGCACCTTGTTTTCCTGCTGTATTTCTTTTTCTACTTCCCGACTAAGCATAACCACACCCCCTTAAGCCATTCCCAGCACCATTTTTGCAATATTCGGCGCTTTTACCACAAGCCCTACCTCCACAACTGCAACCACGATCTCCTTCCAGATGCAGTCCATAAAATTGGCACCACTTAAGATATTTTCTGATAAGATCCCATACTGGATCTGCTGGCAGATAAATACTGCTAACATGATAACCGCTCCGGACAAAGCAAGTGCCAGCACATTTTTCACACCCCTGACCGCATTGGAATTCATCCCCGCACCTGAACTGATGTCACAGACCGTCAATGGAGAGACGATCGCCATAATGGTAAGCTCTATGAATCTCGACCAGCACATTACCGACACCACCACGCCGGACAATCTTGCAATCAGAGAGGGAATAAACAGCTGGATCAGGTAACTAATGGAAGTTGCCATGTTCGACACCGCATCCGTAACCGAAGCCTTTAAACCAGCGCCCGAAGATACATTACATTCATCATAAATCGCCATTTTCAGGTTCAGGATGTCCGAAGCCATATCCACGCTGTTCACAGCCGCATTGTTGACGATCTTCTGGATCAGTGCTGAAAACACATTTCCAATCCCAAACACCAGCTCCATAGACTTTGACACTAGCACGATCCCAATGCAAAAAAACATGAACTGCTTTACCATTTTCTCTATGTACATCTGCTGAAAGGATATGCTTTCCAAAATCCCAACTCCAAAAAAGATGATCAGCAGAATCACGCCAAGGTTCTGGAATGTCTTGTGCATGGTGCGGATAATCCCTGTCAGGCTGGTAAACGTGATGTCTCCCGCCTTGAGCGTTGTTCCGCTAAAATCAATCACCAGAAGGTTTTGCAGCTCCTCCATGCCGGAAAGGTCAAAAATGTCATCC
>JALFNQ010000192.1 GCA_022773965.1 Lachnospiraceae bacterium | reverse complement strand
GCGCGGTTGTCTATGGAATCGTCAGCTGCTGGATGTATGTGATTGGAATGGGAGCAGCGATCATCACCGGAGAATATGACATCGCGCAGATCATGCTGAAGGCAGGCCTTGGCATTGCGGGCCTTCTGATTATTGTATTTTCAACAGTAACAACGACATTTCTGGATGCCTACTCCGCAGGAATTTCCAGCGAGACCGTCGTAAGCAAATGGAATGGAAAGCATGTGGCCATCGTTGTCACCGTCATTGGAACCATCGCAGCGATTGTATATCCGATGGACAACATCACAGATTTCCTCTATCTGATCGGCTCGGTCTTTGCACCGATGATCGCAATCCAGATTGCCGACTTTTTCCTGCTGAAACGGGACAAGAGCAGCCTGGCCGTACATATTCCGAATCTGATCATCTGGGTGATTGGATTTGTGGTATACCGAATTCTGATGAACATCGACATGCCGCTGGGAAACACTCTGCCGGATATGGTGATTACGATTGTAATCTGCCTGATCGTTGGAAAATTTGTTTCATAAAAAGTGAATAAAAAAATCAGATGACTGTTCTGCCTGCATTTGAGCAGGCGGGGCAGTCATTTTGTGTGCCGAGCATGGCACTAATCTTGCTGGTGCAAGTCCAGTCACGGGTATTTACCGTCAAGTGTAGCGAATCACAAGTCGGTATCAGTAACGGTATGGATGGAGGAAGTGGTGTAGCAAAGTTCTTGAGCCTACGAACAGAAACTTGATCAGGCGATTAGGTGGGTGAGATTGCAAATCAAATCGAAGCCCAAATGGTAAACGTAAACCGAATATGTAGTAGCAATAATTCATACCTTTTTAGCTGTATTTTGTATCGTAAACAGAAAGAAAATGCACTATAATCCAAGGCAATGAAAGTACTTAAAAAAGTAGTTTCGTTGCCTTGGTTCCATTTTTAGAAAGAATAATACTTAGGTGTGAAAATTCCCAGGCGCTGTGTGGAGTTTTCTGTAAGAAGCCGGGGACAGACCGCACTGTTTCTTGAAAAAGGAAGAAAAGTGGTGAGGGTCTAAGAACCCAAGCTGTGTGGAGATGGCAGAAACAGGAAGAGTGGTGCGGCTTAGCATGGACTGGGCCAGCTTGCACTTCTGGGACAGGTAATACTGGTAGGGAGCAACATGATATACCTCCTGGAACAGGTGGATGAGCCTGGAGCGGGACAGGGAAACGGTATCTGCCAGATGATCCAAGGACAGACTTTCTGTTAAGTGCATATCGATATAATTGCGGATCGCCAGTGCAGTAGGATTGATGGGAACTTTGTTTGCCAGAAAATCCGCAAGCTCCTGAATATATTGATGGAGCAGTACAGCCAGCTTGTCAGCAGAGTGTACAGGGTCGGCGGTAAAGGCATCAAGGATCCGGGTCAGAGGTGTTTCGTTATGGAAGCGGGGGATCAGGGTGACACCGTCTAAGCCGTAATCGGAGAGAAGATGCTGTACCAGACTGCCGCTGACATTGAACCAGATCTTGGTCCAGGGATCAACCTTGTCTGAATAGTAGTGGTGGTAGGTGCCGGCAGTAAGGATATAGGCATCTCCGGCATTTACGGTGAGGATACTGCCGTTTCGCTCGATATGTCCACGGCCGCTTAAAACGTATTCAAACACACACAGGGGTCTGCGATAAACCAGGATCTCATAGGCAGGATCCGGGTAAGTGATACCGGCCATGATGGGAGAAAAGCTTTCCGCGGTAGGGCCGGTGTAGACAGTGTATTTTTCAATCTGTGTGCGTGTAATTTCCTGAGGCATGGTGGTTCCTCCATTTTTTGAAAGCAAATTGCAATAATGTAATAACAGCATTGTAGTAAAAAGGAGCAAGCCTGTCAACTATGGCTTTCACCATATAAAATAAAAATGAAATCAACCCAAATAAATGATCACAGGAGGACAAAATTATGACACAAATACCCAGACCGGAGCATCCCCAGCCCCAGATGAAGAGGGAGCATTGGAAAAACCTGAATGGAGAATGGGATTTTTCCTTTGACTTTGGATGCAGCGGCATAGATCAGAAATGGCAGGAAGGAAAGACAGATTGGGAGAAGAAGATCCTGGTGCCCTTCTGCCCGGAAAGTGATCTGAGCGGAATCGGCTATAAGGACTTTATCCCCGGCGTATGGTATCACCGCACCATCACATTGACAGGGGAGGAGCTGAAGGGAGATCTTCTCTTACACTTCGGCGCAGTGGACTATGATGCAAGAGTATGGATCAATGGAGTAGAGGCAGGCAGACACCAGGGCGGTTATGTTTCCTTTACGTTTAATATTACAAAGCTTGTAAAGGAAGGAGAAAATGACATTACGCTTTTTGCAGCAGATGATGTGAGAAGCGGAAAGCAGCCCAAGGGAAAGCAGAGTCATTTCTTCTACTCCATAGGCTGTGATTATACCAGAACGACAGGTATCTGGCAGACGGTATGGCTTGAGTGGGTACCGGAAAGCTACATTGAAAAAGTGCAATATTATCCAAACCTGGCAGAGGCAACTCTGGGAATTAAGGCGGTAGTAAAGGGGCAGGGCACACTGGAAGCAAAGGCCTTTTATGGGGGAGAGCCCTGTGGCAGCGTAAGCGCAAAGTCAGAGGGCGGCACCGTTACCATGACACTTCCTTTGTCCCGTCTGGAAAAGTGGGAGCCGGGTCATGGCAGACTGTATGACCTTACATTAACCTATGGAGAAGATAAGGTAGAAAGCTACTTTGGTATGCGTGAGGTAAGACTGGATGGAGAGAAATTCCTCATCAACGATAAGAGCGTGTTCCAAAGACTGGTGCTGGATCAGGGCTTCTATCCGGATGGCATTTACACAGCGCCTACAGAGGAAGCACTTGTCAAGGATGTGGAACTGTCTATGGCTGCAGGCTTCAACGGCGCAAGACTCCATCAGAAGGTATTTGAGCCTCTGTTCTTGTATCACTGCGATAAAGCAGGCTATCTGGTATGGGGCGAGCAGGGCTGTTGGGGACTGGATTACAGCAATCCCGCAGCATTAAAATATTTCCTGCCTGAGTGGATGGAAGCCTTGGAGAGAGACTTCAACCATCCCGCCATCATCGGCTGGTGTCCGTTTAATGAGACATGGGATTATGAGGGAAGAAGGCAGGATGACAGCTTACTGGCCAATGTGTATAAGATGACAAAGCTGTATGACACCACCAGACCCTGCATTGATACCAGCGGAAATTATCATGTGGTGACGGACATCTATGACTTACACAATTATGAGCAGGATCCGGCAAAGTTTGCAGCAACCTACGAGTCCTTTAAACAGGGAGGTGATTTGGAAGATAATCATGGCTACAGGCAGACACCTGTAAAGGGTATCCCTACCTTCATCAGTGAGTATGGCGGTATCAAGTGGGACGAGGAAGGTGTTGAAAAGGATGGCTGGGGCTATGGTGCAGGTCCTGCTACCAAGGAGGAATTCCTGAACCGATATAAGGGGCTGACCGATGCCCTTTTGGACAATCCCCATATGTTTGCCTTCTGCTATACCCAGCTGTATGATGTGGAGCAGGAGTTAAACGGTCTGTATACCTATGAACGTAAACCCAAGTTTGATATGGATGTGATAAAGGCAATCAATGCCCGTAAGGCAGCAATCGAGGATTAAAAGCATCCCGCAGAGTATAAAAGAAAGCGTGTGAGAGACATTTGGGTCTGACCCTCTTACAATTTTCTTGGTGTGATCCTATGTCAAGAAAAAGTCATTCTTAATTTGTACTTTTTC
>JALFNQ010000175.1 GCA_022773965.1 Lachnospiraceae bacterium | reverse complement strand
CTGGAAAGTGCAGGAAGTATCATTCCACTTTCTTACCGTCAATCAGCACATGTCTGATCACACCAGTCACATCAAATGGGTTGCCGTCTACGATAACGATATCAGCATCTTTTCCCTCTTCAAGGGAGCCAACACGGTTTGCGATACCGATATGTTCAGCAGGGTTGATTGTTACAGCACGAAGAGCATCGAATTCATCCATTCCGGCTTTGATTGCAAATCCTGCGCAGAGAGGGAGATGATGGAGGGGAATTACCGGTGCATCTGTGATAATGGAAACATGACAGCCTGCTTTTGCAAGAATTCCGGGGGTCTCCCAGGTCTTATTCTGAAGCTCAAATTTTGTGGCATGACCAAAGGTAGGACCAACAGCAAGAGGAAACTTCTCTTTTGCAAGCTCGTTTGCGATCATATGTCCCTCTGTTACATGTTCCAGAGTCAGTCCGACACCAAACTCTTTAGCAATGCGGATCGCAGTAAAAATATCGTTTGCCTGATGTGCGTGAGCCTTTAACGGAATCTGGCGATTCAATACCGGAATCAGAGCCTCTGATTTCTGGTCGTAAGATGGAAGTTTGGAAATATCGTCACCGGCTGCTTCTTTTTTCGCCTTATAAAGCTTTGCAGTGTTTAATGCTTCACGAATTTTGGAAGCAGTTGTCATACGGCTGGAGATTCCCTGGTTCTGATAGCAACGCTTCGGATTTTCTCCGAAGGCACATTTCATGGCAATGGGAAATTTTACGATCATATTGTCAATACGAGTACCGACAGGCTTGATAGCTGCAAAGGTTCCGCCAATTGAATTGGAACTGCCAGGACCGGTTGCAAAACAGGTAACACCGGCTTTTGCAGCCATATTCATACAGGGATCAAATGGGTTGAGTCCATCGATAGCCTGCACTTGTGGAGTGACCGGGTCATTCAGTTCATTGTAGTCCTGTCCCTCGTAGCCGATTCCATAGCCATCAAGACCAGTGTGGCAGTGTGCGTCTATGAAGCCAGGGTACACGTGAAGCCCGGTTGCATCGATTACTTCAGCATTTTCAGAAGAGATATGCTTTCCGATCGTTACAATCTTTCCGTTATCGATCAGAATGTCAGCGACAAAGGTCTCCCTTGTTACTGCTGTGTGAAGTGTTCCATTCTTAATACAAATCATTGGAAATCCTCCTTTTTTAAAATTATAATATTATCATACACGAATTGTGCGAATATTTCAAAAAGTATTTTTTTAACATCTGGTAGTAGAAAACGCCAGAGTCAATTAAGGTGTTTTTTCTATTCCAGAACCCAAATGCATGAATCGAATTATATGAATTCTTTTCTCGTTTCTCCTTTATAAATAAAAAGAAAATGTGAATAGAAATTCACCTAAATAAGATGGGGTTTTTATATCCCACCTGTTGCTCTACACTATAACTATTAAGGGTTACAACAAATGGTGATGAGGATTTTAGATGGAGGTAATGAGGAAATGTTTCACTTAGTGATTGATTTGGAAATGTGTAAAGTCCCGAGAGACTATCGGAGTAAATCCTATAGATATGCGTATGAAACAATACAGATTGGTGCGGTTCTTCTTGATGATTCATTCAAAAGAATCGGTACACTTTGCCAATATGTCCACCCGGAGCACGGCGTGATCGATTATTTTATTGAGAATCTGACAGGTATAAAGAACAGCCAGGTGAAAAAAGCACCGAAGCTGGAAGAAGTGCTGATACATATGATAGATTGGCTTGGAGAACGTGATTATAAAATCTATGCCTGGAGTGAATCCGATAGGGACCAGTTGTTACATGAAATCAAAGCAAAAGAAATGACGGATGAAAGAATCCAGGAATTTATGAAAGCAGAAAAATGGGTTGATTATCAAGAAGTATTTACGAAGCGATTCGAGTTGTCACGACGATTAAGTCTGGAAGAAGCACTGGGTCGAGCTGAGATCGATCCGGATGGCAGATTCCATGATGGTTTGGATGATGCTGTAAATACAGCATATCTGATCAAAAAACTGGAATTAGATCCAGAGTACCAGCTGGTAAGTTATGAAATGCCGGACAAACCGTCAGAGCATCTATGCAGCACATTGGGTGAACTATTTGCTGGTCTGAACCTGAATTTTGCATAAAGCCAGATAAGAAAAATAGGAAAATATGTGAAAAGATGCAAAATATTTCTCCCATCTATGGTATACTTAAAGTATTATTGGCTGAAGGGAGAAGTGCATCATGCCGAAAGGAACAAATCAGAAATTTAAGCTGTACCGGCTGGCACAGATCATGCTGGAAAAAACAGATGAAGAACATTATATTACAATGCCGGAGATCATGGAAAACCTGGCAGAATACGATATCACAGCCGACAGGAAAAGTATCTATACGGATCTTCGTGACCTGATTTACTTACAATCGTCAATATGGGAAATGTATTATTGCAGGCATCCTGCTTTTTACTGTCATTGCAATTACAGGTGCTTTAAAAAAAGCGAAATAAACTCAGAATGGAAAGGAATACAATGCTGAAGTGACAAAACGATAAAAACAACTCCAAAGACACGAGCAACACCACTGATACTTCCCTTGGCCTTAGCATCGGCCTGAGTCTTGGTATCCTCTTCGGAATCGTGACAGACAATATCGGTCTTGGTATGATGATCGGCGTTGCTGTAGGCCTATGCGGCGGTTCGGCTGCCGTAATATTAAAAAGAAAGAAGAAAACAAGCGATGGAGAAAAGAACAACGACGAAAAATAGAAGTGGATTTTCAAAATATCTTGTGTCGATTCTGCTGTTTTTGCTGTTTGAAGCAGTAGCGATCACACTATGGCTCACAAAGAAC
>JALFNQ010000098.1 GCA_022773965.1 Lachnospiraceae bacterium | reverse complement strand
TTTACTGCGGGCTACGTGCCAAAAACGTACATGAGCCATGAATTTGGCGATTTTGCATGCGAAGCATCGCCAAATTCGTTGCAATTCACAGGTCAGCTGGCTGACGTGTGAATTGTAACAAAGCAGCAACGAGCAATTGTTGAGAAAGGAAGCGAATATTTGAATACAGAACTGAAAAATGCTGTGGAAGCAACAGACAGGGATGCACAGTACGATGAGAGCGCGAAGCGGTTGTTAGGACAGAAAAGCATACTTGCGCATATACTGGTAAAGACAGTGGATGAGTTTAAGGGGATGAATCCGAGAGATGTCGTATCCTGCATAGAGGGGAAGCCTTACATCAGTTCCGTTCCGGTTGAGCCGGGACTGACAAATATAGCAGAGGAGCGTGATGGCGAGCGGGTGGTTGGCTTCAATTCGGAGAATCAGGAGCGGAATGAGGGACTGATCAGATTTGATATTGTGTTCTATGTTCGTATGAAGGATGGTTTATCGCAGATCATCATCAATGTGGAGGCACAGAAGTCTGATCCGGAGGGATATGATATCCTGAACCGGGCAATCTTCTATGTGTGTCGATTGATTTCATCACAGAAACAGAGGGATTTTGTGAATTCTAATTATGATGATATCAAGCGTGTATATTCTATCTGGGTGTGTATGAACATGGATGAAAACAGTATGAACCATATTCATCTGACCGATGATTGCGTATTAGGCAACTGTAATTGGAAGGGGAAGCTGGATCTCATAAATATTGTCATGATCGGACTGGCGGAGGAGCTGCCGCCGCATGATGAGAACTATGAGCTGCATCGGCTGCTGGGAGCTTTGCTATCCAAAGAGTTGACAATCGACGAAAAGTTAAATATTATTGGTACAGAGTACGATATTCCCATGGAGGAAGATTTGAGAAAGGATGTGAGCGTTATGTGCAACTTGAGTCAGGGAATCAAAGAAGATGGTATTGCGATCGGCAAGGAGATTGGCAAGGAAATTGGTGAGGCAATTGGTGAGGCAAGAATTATTATCAATATGCATAATAACGGCTTCACAGCACAGCAGATCGCGGATGCGACTAACAAGGATTTGAAAGATGTCCAGGCGATTATTGAAGGAAAAGAACTGGTGACGGTATAGACAACATCATATGGGAGAGTGATGCTAGGTGATTTTTGAATGGGATGATGAAAAGAACAAAATCAATATGGAGAAACATGGGATTGATTTTGAAACTGCAATGCTGGTATTTAATGATTTGCAAAGAATTGAAATCTATGATGTTGAACATAGTACAACTGAGGATAGGTATAATACGATTGGAATGGTTCATGATGTATTGTTTGTAGTCTATACTGAAAGAAAAGAAAACATTCGTTTGATTTCAGCAAGGCTGGCAACAAAAACAGAAAGGAGCATCTACTATGATCAAGAAAGTTATTTTGGATAGAAACCAACAGCCGACAGCAGAGCAAATTCGGCAGATTGAGGAAGCTGCAAAAAGAGAAATTATTTTTGATGAAGATTCTCCAGAACTTACGCCTGCAATGGAGAAGGCATTTCGTTTGGCTGCCAAGAACCGGAATACACAGAGAAAAACGATGATATCGTAGTTTGAGAAAAATGGATGGGTCAATCGTTGGGTCAATTTGAAAAACAAAAATCTCTGTAACCCTTGAATATAGCGGGCTGCAGAAAATTGTACCAACGGACTCTGACTCCGTCATTTCCAGGTTCGAGCCCTGGTAGCGCTGCTAAGGTATCCGAGTGATCGGGTGTCTTTTTGGTTTGAAAAAAGTGTTTTGTGGATGTGGGCGAAATGTGATAAAATAAGATGAGTATATCGGTGTTTTTATACGGGAGGTATACGATGAAAAGAAGAAGGATCAATTTTTGTGCAGCACTTGTCGTGCTGCTGGCACTCTCTGTTTTGAACGTTTTTACATTGCCCACGACTGCTGCGGCAGCTGCAGGGTTATCCTTGAATACAGCGAGCAAGACGTTACATGTAGGAGAAACCTATCGATTGAAATTACACAATGCCGAGGGCGTTGTGGAATGGAAATCCGATAATGAAAAGGTGGCGACTGTTAATCGTAAGGGCGACGTGGAGGGGCTTGCATCCGGCAAAGTGACGATCACTGCAGTCCATAATAAAAAGAGCTATCCGTGCACAGTGACAGTGGAGCACCCGAACCGAACGGACGATATGCTGGATCAAATGATCGGTCCCGTAAATATCTGCTATTCGAAGGAGCTTTTTACAGAGACTTCGCAGGAAAATCAGAGCTATGTCTGGACGGCGAAAAACTCCAGCGGTTCAGATGCGTCGGAGATCGTGAAACTGTCTATTTTTTATACTGCGCCCAAAACAATGACCTATGATTTTGTTGAGGAACAGTTTGCAAAGGAATTTAAGGAAGATCCGATGCGGGCGAAGTTTACCAAGCAGGGATTTACAGATGTAAAGTTCAAACGGGTGAAAAAGTCTTCGTATAAGGTATCTGGCAGTAAGGCGTTTCGTGCATCTGCACGTATTTCTGCTAAAAAAAATGGGGAAAACTGGCAGATGGATCACGTGATCTATATTTTGCCCATCCCGGACTACTTGATTGTCTTTTCCGGGCAGGCTTCGGAGGATGGAGATTTTGGTAACGTAGATAGCACGATCAAAGACATTTTAAAGACTATGACGGTATTATAATCGTCTGTATCATAAAAGGAAGCAGCGCATTGGCAGGCTGCTTCCTTTTCTCATATTTATCGTAAGGTGTGAGGGGTAGAATTAGTAGCCGAGGGATTCGCCTACGAGGATCACATGGATACGGTCAGCTGTATAACATCTGCGGGTGATGACGGTATGGCTGCACATACATTCCGGTGAGAGGCAGTCATGGCAGCAGCCGGTTGCTGCACAGGGGGTCTGCTTGTTCAGGCGGACACCGTTGGCGGGAGCAGCGATGTCGCGCACCCGGTTGACGGCATCTTCCACCGTAGAGACAAGCTTGTTCATGCCCACGACCATCACAATCTTATCAGGCCCGTAGATCAGCGCTGCAACGCGGTTTCCGTTGCCATCGATGTTGATCAGTTCCCCATCGAGTGTGATGGCATTGGTGCTCATAAAATAGACATCGCTGCTGAAAGCGTCACGGTACATCTGTTTGGTCTCTTCGGGAGTTTTTGCCTTGCTGCGGTCGATCAGGCGGATGTCCTCACGACTTTTTAACATATCCATGACACCGCTTTCTGATAATGTCATGGAACCGCCAAAGGCAACGGTGGTATTTGTCGGAACCAGTTCGTCAGCCAGCTTGACTGCTGACGCGCAGTCCGGACAATAGTAGCCCTTCATATTTCTTTTTTCTAGTGCTTTGATGACGGTTTTCGCCTGATTTTCATAGTTTTTCTTTAATATCTCTGACATGTTCAGATCCTCCTTGTATGATATGATGCATCGTAACTGTGAAGGTACAAAACAGCTACGGTGTGTAATAAAATTAGACACCGACTTTTTTGCATACTACGGCACAACAGCACCGGTCGCAGTGGGGCGTCGTGCGCGCGGTGCACACATCACGTCCGTGGTAGACGAGACGGTGGCAGAAATCACTGCCCTCCTCCGGGGGAATCAGCTTCCACAGAGCCATTTCGACTTTTTTAGGCTCTTTGATACCGTCTACCAGTCCCATGCGATTGACGAGGCGGATGCAGTGTGTGTCTGTCACGATCGCCGGTTTGCCGAATACGTCACCCATGATGAGATTTGCACTTTTTCTTCCAACGCCGGGGAGCGAGAGCAGTGCATCGAAGTCATCCGGCACTTTTCCGTCAAAATCATCCCGCAGCATTTTCATACATGCGCTGATATCCCGGGCTTTGCTGTGTCCGAGACCGCAGGGCTTGACAATGGCTTCGATATCTGCCACATCCGCACCGGCCAGTGCTTCCACAGACGGATATTTTTCATAGAGTCCCTGCACGACAACATTGACTCTTGCGTCCGTACATTGGGCTGCCAGACGGACGCTGACCAGCAGCTTCCAGGCTTCATTGTAATCCAGTGTGCAGCCTGCATCCGGATATTCTTTTTTTAAGCATTCAATGAGCGCAAGCGCTCGTTCCTTTTTTCTCATGGTCATTTCCTCGTTTTCGTAACAGTCAGATGAGCAGCAGCACTTGTAAAAAGAAGCTGCCGTTTGACAGATTATAGCACGGAGCTTTCAAAAAGTCTATGTGAATAATTTCTGTTGGCGGGTTTTGCAATTCTGATATTTATGCTACACTGTGTGAGGAGAAATAAGAATCAGGAAGTGAAAAGAAAATGACGAAAGAAAACATGGAGACAGCGGAAAATAAGCAGGCGCAGCTGGGATCCCAGCCGATCACCAGTCTGATGGTGCGGATGGCGGTTCCGGGTATCATCGCACAGCTGATCAATATTTTGTACAGTATTATTGACCGTATTTATATCGGACATATTCCGGGAGTGGGTGCAAATGCACTGACCGGTGTGGGACTGACTTTTCCGATCATCACTCTCGTATCGGCATTTGCCATGATCGTTGGGGCCGGTGGAGCACCTCTTGCAGCCATCGCACTTGGCAAGAAGGATCGGGATGAGGCTGAAAAAATACTGGGTACCGGTGTTTTTTTACTGATTGGATTTGCGCTTGGTATCATGGCGGTTTTTTATATCTGGAAGCGTCCGTTTTTACGTATGTTTGGTGCCAGTGATGCCACGATCGGTTATGCGGATACTTACATCAGTATTTACTTGATCGGGACGACTTTTGTTTTGTTGTACATGGGATTAAATCAGTATATCATCGCTCAGGGAAAATCGGTCACGGCGATGCTTTCTGTGGGTATCGGTGCAGTGCTGAATCTGGTTCTGGATCCGCTCTTTATTTTTGTGTTCCATCTGGATGTGGGGGGAGCAGCTATCGCTACGGTGATCTCCCAGACTGCAAGTGCGCTGTGGGTTGTGTGGACGCTGACCAATAAAAATGCTTCTCTCACATTGCGGGCGTGCCTGATCCGGCCACATAAACAAGAGATGAAGGACATATTGGCTCTTGGCGTATCGCCCTTTATCATGTCATCGACGGAGAGTCTGATCAGCATTGTGATCAACCGGGGACTTTCAATCTATGGCGGAGATTTATATGTGGGGTCATTTACGATCATTCAGAGTATCATGCAGATGATCGCTGCACCGGTACAGGGCTTTACACAGGGAGTGCAGCCCATCATCAGCTATAATTACGGTGCCGGCAATTATGACCGTGTGCGGGGGACTTACCGCTGGATGATCGGTGTGACATTTGCTTTTGTGTCGCTGGCAACGTTGTGTACGATCCTGTTTCCGACTGTATTTGCGGGTATGTTTACGAATGAGCAGCCGTTGATTGAACTGGTGGGTGAGGTCATGCCGGTGTTTATGCTCGGTATGCTGGTGTTTGGATTGCAGAACGGTATCCAGCCAACATTTGTGGCACTTGGCCAGGCAATGATCTCATTGTTTATTGCCGTGCTGAGAAAGATCATTCTGCTGATAACGCTGGCGATTATTGTGCCGTATCGCTTTGG
>JALFNQ010000062.1 GCA_022773965.1 Lachnospiraceae bacterium | reverse complement strand
GCATTCGCTCTTCTGCTACCCGTACCGGAAACGCCACAAAACCGGAGGTCTGCGGTTCACGGTCTGCGCTATGAAACAATTCGTTTCTCTGTATTTCAGAGAACTCATCATCAGGCAGTGTACCCGCTGCATATTCCTCCGACGATCCGTACAATGCAAACCGGATGCCGGAAATCTCCGTCAATTCTTCTAAGATCTGCTGCAATTTTTTATGCATGATCAAACACTCATTTCTGCAATGGTATCAATTAAACGTCTGGTATCCTCCCAGCCAAGGCAGGGATCCGTGATGGATTTTCCATATGTCATGTGATCGCAGATAGGCTGACTGCCCTCCTCGATATAGCTCTCGATCATAAATCCTTTGACAAGCTTTTTGAGCCGGGCATTGTGCTGACGATTGTTCAGCACTTCCTTTGCGATCCGGATCTGCTCCTTAAACTGCTTGTTGGAATTGGAATGGTTCGTGTCCACAATAACCGCCGGATTTGCAAATTCTTCTGCCTGATAAACGCCAAGCAGCTGCATCATATCCTCATAGTGATAATTGGGATGACACTCGCCCCTGCTGTTCACATAGCCTCGAAGGATACAGTGGGCCAGCGGATTGCCACTGGTACTCACATTATAACCGCGATAGATAAAGGATGTAGGATTCTGCGCCGCCTTAATGGCATTCAGCATCACGGACATATCACCACTGGTCGGATTTTTCATTCCAACGGGAATATCCATTCCACTGGCTGTCAGACGGTGCTGCTGATTTTCCACGGAGCGCGCACCGATCGCCTCATAGGATAAAATATCATCGAGATAACTGCGGTTTTCCGGATAAAGCATCTCGTCTGCCGCTGTCAGCCCACTCTCGCTCATCGCACGGATATGCATTTTCCGGATCATCACAATCCCCTTGTAGAGATCCGGC
Source organism: Lachnospiraceae bacterium (assembly GCA_022773965.1). Lineage (GTDB taxonomy): Bacteria > Bacillota > Clostridia > Lachnospirales > Lachnospiraceae > W0P33-017. The sequence goes on along the minus strand of JALFNQ010000062.1, from coordinate 20,198 downwards.
TCCTGTGTGGGATCCGGCTGATGAAGCATTCCCTTATATCCTGCTCCGGTCGTACGGGGCTTATTTGTATAGATACGCGGGATAAGGATCAGACGATCCTTGACCTCGTCATTCACCTTTGCCAATCTGCTCACGTACTCGCAGACAGAGTCTTCATTGTCCGCAGAACACGGTCCGATGATCACCAGAAATTTATCAGATTCACCGGTAAATACTTTTTTTATTTCTGCATCCCGCTCTTTTTTTAATGCGGCCAGCTCCGGAGAGAGCGGATACTCCATTTTTAAGATTTCCGGCTCCGGCAGCCGGTTATGAATTATCATCGACATCTTATTTGTTCCTCATCATATCATTTTCCTGTTCTACCGCCAGCTCATCTTCTGTCATATATTTGCGAAAGACCTTTTCCACAGCAAGATTGATAAATACCATCGCGATGGCAGGTATAAACCATGAAAACATGAGAAAGATCCGGCAACCGATCAGGGCTGCTGCCACAAACAGAAGTACGATCAGAGAATGTCCCGGATTCGTGAACGCCATGATCGCAGCATTTTTCAAGGTTGTCTTTATCGTATCTTCAAAACGCGCGATATACGCAAACACATACATAAACCAGACCAAAACAACTGCCAGAAGTCCATAAAAGAAATACGCCATGACACCGATTTTTTCTCCGGCCTTTAAATATTCAAGACAAATATTAATATCAAAATAGAAGAGCACAAAAATCACCAAAAATATCAACCAGATCTTGGTTGCCTGCTTAAAGTTCCCCTTAAAGGATGCCCAGTACTCCTTCCAGATACTGCTGCGCTGATTGCGGATGACCTTGTGGGTCGTGTAATAAAATGCGGTCGTTGCCGCTCCCACCGTAAAGATCGGAATACACGTAAAGAGCCACATGATGTTTAAAAGAACCGCGTCCACCGCAGAGTTCACCGATGACCATAATTTGTTGTCCGCATTAAAAAATCCTGCCATAAAAAATTACCCCTTTCCTGTCTGCCCGGTGCTATTTTCTGCCCCTTGCCCGGCAGATTTTTCTTTTGTCCGATACAGTTTTTACAATTCTTATAAGTATATCATGCAGTGACAGCAGGTGTCAAATAGTAACTGCCCGAGTTACTCCGGGCAGTCCTGCTCTTTTAATTCGCCTGCGGAACCGGCGACTGGAACACACTATTTTCCCATTTCGGACGGTTCTTCCACAATGAATCCAGCTTTTCCCTTCGCTGTGCGCGCAGCTGGCTGCGGGTCAAGCGCTGGTCATTCTCATAATGATTCATATTTCTACTCATTGCCTTGGCAAACTTTGTCCAGTTCGTATCGTAATCAATTCCTTTGACCTCGATCGCATTTCGAATGACTTTTCTCCAATCATCGGTCATATCCATCTTTTTATGCAGATCCCTTAGTTTGATCTGTCCATATTTACTGGGATCCGTATAACCAAAGCCCGCCAATGCTTCCCTGACAGACTGTCCCTGTTCCGGATGCTGCAGGGATGCCAGCATCGTCCGGTGGAGATCGATACCATCCACCACCTTAAGCGTCTCTGCAAGCGCGTCCGTATCACCCAGCTGTGTCACCAGCGTAAACAGATACTGGAAATGCGCATCCGTGATCAGCTTATGGTCGTATTTAATACCTCCAAGCAACTCCGGTGACTGCAGAATCTGCTTTTTGGAACCGCTGCGTATCAATGCACCACCTATTTTTTTGACTGCCACGCCTACTGCGATCTTAGCCACCGTATACGCGAGACCACCGAGACCTGCAATCGCAAGAAGCGGTGTTGCCAGCGCACTTCCAATATCCACGATGCCTTCCAATCTTGCCACTTTACTGACCGTCTCAGCATTTTGCTGGGTTCGCGCAAAACGGGACTGTCCTTTTTCCTGAAAATTCTGTTTCGTCTGTTCCTGCCGCTGCACATCCTTATTAGCCTGCACTGCATCATAAGTACCCTTAGCCATACCAAGAACTGCTCCCAGACCAGAGAACGCATTCAGGTTTCCTGCTTTGCCCCACAAATCCAAACCAAGAAGCGCGAAGGAAGAGTTGGATATGGCGTCGAAATCCATTCCGGCACCTAATTGCGTGAGATTTTTTCCGAACAATCCGTCTGCCAGCAACAACAGTAAAGAGCCTAGCGCCATGCCGCCGGATGTCTCTGTTGCCCCTTTTGACCCACGTGCAGATGTATCTCCGGTACGTTCTGCAGCCCGCATGCCATTTTGATCTCCGAGCATTTCACCGGATTCACCGAGACCAATTTTGGTCATTCCTGACTGCATGGATGTGGGATCCAGATTTTCAACAAAAAATCTCATGGCATTCGCGACCGGCTCCATACCTATCATCGTGGCTAATGCCGCCACCGGATCCAGTTCAAATTTGGTGATCACATCTTTCACTTGCGCCCAGGTCTCATCACTTGAGCCAAGCTTATCCAAACCACTCAAACCCAGACCCACGCCAAGACCCATATTTGCCAGCCACTTGATCACATTGAGCGTACCGCTTCCCAGCGCCTGCCATTCCTGTACAACATCCGGATCCCAGCCATTTGCCGCGAGATCCTCTCTCTTTTTCATTGTGCCGATCACATCATCGGTAAATCCATGCTTTTTCGTACTCTGATTGATCAGTGCACGCACCTCCGGAGGGATATTCGTCTCATAGGTTTCCGGTATCTCCATTCCTTCCAGCCCGTTTGCGGCAATATATTCCTGCAGCTGATCGTATAGGCTGAATACAAAATCTCCCTTTTCTTCATCATAATCCAGATACTCCATCAGGTTATCGGAATTGATATACTGGAAGATCTCTTTTTCCTTCAGCTGACGGATGATCTCATTCTCCTCATGGACGATCTTTGCATCTTCCTCATGCACCAGACCTTCTGCTTCATCGCTATCCAGTATCCTGGATGTACCCTCCTTCGCATCCGGGTCAAAATAATAGGTCTTTCCACCGACTTCCATCGACTGCAAGGTTCCGCTCTTGTCTGCTCTGGAGACATCCACAACATCTGTATTCACAATGCGATGCTTGACTGTATCGCGCTCCTGCGTCAGATGTGCCTTTTCGTTCTCACTCATCTCAACACGTGTCTGTGCAACAACCGCATTTACAAAAAACCGGTCATGCCTGCCCATCCCCATCAATCGCTCTGCATGATCCTCTGTGATCTTTTCGTTTGCCTGTCGCAGACTGTTCACCTGATTTTTGTCATCTTCAATCTTTTTCGTAGCACTCGCTGCCTTTTGTATCCGATGTGCCATAGCCAGTGTAAGTTCTTCGTGGCGCGTTTTTTTCTGCTCCAACAAACCCGACACCTGGGCGTAGCGCTCCCCCTGCTCCTGTGCCTTCTTAGCACTTCTCTGCCCCTTATTGCGCAGATGCCAGCGCCTGATCCGATCCATCATAGACATTCCATCTGTCTGTACACCCATAGCTGCCGCCTGCGATGCCATCTGGTCTGTGCCCTGTGTCAGTCTGTCAACCTGTTCTTTCAGTCTCTCTTTTTCCCTTGTCAGCTGCATGATCTCCGTGATCAGATCGCCCATCTCCTGCTCATCCTGCGCAAGCTGTTCCTTCAAAACGTGCAATTTTGCCTGCTTCTTTTCCATTCGCTGGGTGAGGCGATTCGCCTCTGCCGCGTTTTCGTGAAATTCCTCCAGAAGTTTCATATCTGTATTGTATTGGTCACCCATATAATTTTTCATGCACTGAACGACACGGTTGTTATATCTGATATTGATGTCCGCATCTTCTATTTTTTCTTCCAGTTCTCTGGTACATCTTGCCACCAGACGCCGCTGAAAGCTGGCTGTCTGCTCATCCTCGGAATAATCTGTAGCCTCCTTCCGGGCAAACGCGGAATGATGCTTCGCCTTTTGGGATCTTCCGGACATTCTATGATAACCCAGATCTCCATTTGCCGGCTGGCTATCCCATACATTCTGTGCGGATCCCGCATCCTCCTGCTGCTGTTCTGATTCCGGAGTTGTTTCCTGTTGCGTGTCATTTGAAACCGGCTGCTCCTGATCGTGATCCTGTTCCAGTTCTTCACTCACGTCCTGTAATATATCTGCCATCGCGTGCCTCCTGCTTTCTACTGTTTTGACAGTTCCATACTTCCAGCTCTTCTACCTCTTACAATATCTGTTCCAGATAACTCTGCAATGATGACTGTTGCGGTTTCACCCCCAGCCTCAGCAGGTACGGATAAAAAACATCCAGAAATGAACGCATCTCACACATCACAAAAGAAAAGCGTTCCGCCTCATGTTCCGGATCGTCCCCGTTCACCGGAAAACGTGCCCCATAGCAAAGCTGTCCGTTTTCATTCAGCGTAACCGTTCCAAAAAGTGCCAGCTGGTTCAACTCAGCTAATCCTGTTATGATTTCCTCCCGCATTCCCTCAACTGGCTGTGAAGTGAGCATCAAAAAAATATCCATGAAATATCCGCTTCCATCCTCATGCATAGATTGTGGTAAAACAATTACTTCACCAAGTATCTTCCAGTCTGTTTCCCCTGAAACGTCTGACAGCAGCAGCTCCAGTCTGCCATTTGAAAGCATTACCTGATCAGCAAAAGGCTGTATGCTGTCTCTCACTGCTTCGAGCACCTGTTCTGCAATCACCTTGGCGCTCCCCATGGATTCCTTCCCATGTTGTATATTCTCACTGTTTTGCGATTCTGCACACATCATTGAACTCCTTTTGCACACTGATACTCCATGTGATCTGTTCAGTCACCCCTCGCAGATCCAAAACTATTTTTACGATTTTAAGTAAATCTCCTGATACTGCTCCAGCGTCATCTGTGACGGATTCTCCGCCAATATGAGAAGATACACATAATAGTCCATCAGAAACAATATGATCTCCTCCAGCGCCAGTTCTGTTTCATTCAGTGCCTGTTCTACCTTTCTTCCTGCCAGTGGCAGACAATACTGCAGATACATCTCTCCCTCGGGAGAAAGTCCCATATGACCATACACAGCCCACTCACCCAGTTCCATCAACCGCGAGAGCCTTGTCACATCCGTGACATGTTTCACATTTTTTGCAAGTGTCAGACGGATGAGAACGATCCGCTGATCCTCCTTTGAGGCTTCATAGGGCAAAAAAGTAAGCTGCATTGGTATCTTCCAGTCCTTTCCTTCGACCACATCAGGGATCCAGGCACGAAGCAGATTGCTGGCGCGCATCACCCGTGCAAAACCACCGTTTTCCAGCATGCACTTCATCCGCTCCATATAATCAGCTTCAAAATCAGATTCATATTCCGCATCGAAAGGGCGTTTTTCCTGATCTTTTCCTTGTTTTTCCACGTCACGCATCATTTTTTCTCCCTTTCCACTCTGTAAATGTATTATCGGCAAAAATATGCATACTCACCAAATTCCGCTGCAAATACGGGTTTTCCCTGCTTGATAAACTCATTGCGCACACCGTAGACCAGATGAGCCATTCCCAGCCTTTCCCCCCGGCCTGCCGCATAAAAGGCGGCCGCCAGCACCGCATTCTTAATATTGCTTCCACTCAGTTCAAACTGCCTTGCAAGATATTCAAAATCAATCTGATCTGTTGGACATTCCGCCGGAATCATACTCTGCCACAACTGCATGCGCTCCTCCTCACCGGGCATATGAAAGTTGAGCACATACTGGATCCGCCGGATAAATGCCGGATCGATATTATTCATATAGTTTGTTGACAATATCACGATTCCATCATATGCCTCAATCCGCTGCAAAATATATGAAATTTCTGTATTCGCATATTTATCTTTTGAATCAGATACCTCACTTCTCTTGGAAAAAACAGCATCTGCCTCATCAAAAAACAAGATGATGTTACTCTTTTCTGCATTGGAGAAAATCTCCTCCAGATGCTTTTCTGTCTCACCGATGTATTTATCTACGATCTGAGACAGATTGATATGATACAGCGGCAGCCCCAGCTCATCCGAGAGCACGCGAGCCGTCATCGTCTTTCCGGTGCCGGGCGGTCCACACAGCAGCACCGATACCGCCTTTCCGTAAGCAAACCGGCTCTCCATATTCCACTCGTCAAACACCTGATGGCTATAACGAACATGGTCACAGATCTGTTGGATCGTCTTTTTGATCTGGGATGGCAAGACAAGGGATTCCATCGTACAATTCTCATGGGGCGGCTCAATGCTGCCCTTCGTTGTCACCGGTGGAAGCACAAACCGGAGTATACGCTGCACCTCCTTGTCCGGGATGGTTCCATCTGCATCTGCCTCAGCTAGCAGCTGCCGTATCGCCTTATGGATCTGTGCCGGTGAAAATTTGTATTTACTACCCAGCATGACTGCATCGAGTTTTAAGCCAACATGATCCAGATATCGTTCCCACAGCGCAACACGCTCATCTTGCGTAAGTGGCAGAAGCTCTAACAGCCTGATCGGCCGGTCTAGATAGGGAATCAATTCCACATCCATATCCGTGCAGAAGACAAGACGCAGACCTTCCTTCCAAAAGGGCTCTGCCAGCAGGCGCAAAAGCTGATCTGTTGTAAGCTTATATTTTGCAAGCAGAGCACCGGAAATGCCGTAAATACACACATCACACCCAAGCAGCAGCGCCTCCCTGCGAACGAGCCAGATCAATTTCTGTTCCTGTTTTGTATGCTCTAAAATAGCCTTCGCATCTACAAAAAGCATGCTCTTACCGCATTTTTTTAATGCATGCCTCAAAAGATGCCTTTTCCCGATACCATCATTTCCCCGAAGCCAGATATCTTCTGACCGGTCAGAAAGCAATTGTCCCAGCTCTTTACAGGCAGGCTCTCTGATCATGAGCGGAAGCAGCTCCTCTCCTTTTTGCCCGCCCTGACCATTGCCAGTTCCATCAAAAAGTTCTGTCAGGTCCTCCAATCTGTCATCTATCCGGCAATCGCCATTCAGATAACCCAGCAGACGGTTATCTGCAAAAAATTCCTGCTGATAAAAGGGCTCCGCTTTCTGATCCGAGTAAAGGATCCGCTGCGCTGATTCATACAATACACGCAGCGTCTCATAATCCGGCTCATCTATATTTTCCATAAAACATGCCAGTTCCGGCGTCACGAGATGTCCACGCCACTTCTGTAAAAGTGTACCAAACTGCGGGTAGAGAAGTAATGCGCAGGTAAGCTCCAAAAGCGACTGTGCCTCCGGTGAACCTCCGAGAAGCGCACACAGACGATTATACGGTCCATCCTTCTTTTCCTCTTCTGCCTCTAAAAGATCCAGTGCTTCCATGTCCAGCTGTTCGATCGCGTCAGACAGTTCCGGCATCGCAGCAAACAGCTCTCCTCTCCCGATCGTATCCAAATATTGTCCTACACGACACATCATCTCTGCTGAAATACTCCGAATCAGTTTCATTGCACCCGCTCCTCTCCTATTTTTACAAGTATACCATAATTGATGCTTCAATGACTATACAACCAACAAAAAAGGGTTACAAAAGATCAAAAAAAATTTTTAATTTTTTTCAAAAAAGGTGTTGACATTTTCCGATTTATTCTGTATACTTCATGAAGTCGGGTCACGAAAGCGACTCACACACATGGGATCTTAGCTCAGCTGGGAGAGCATCTGCCTTACAAGCAGAGGGTCATAGGTTCGAGCCCTATAGGTCCCATACCTTAAAAATGGCGAGATGGCTCAACTGGCTAGAGCGTCCGGTTCATACCCGGGAGGTTGAGAGTTCAAGTCTCTCTCTCGCTACTGAAATTTAAAGGGAACAACGTTGTTGTTCCCTTTTTTGTATTGTAACATACTGAAAATAATACAGGTGTCAAAGATGTTTCCATGTAAGACACGCTCCCGCTCCGTGAAAAGGCGTAACGGATACTAAAGATTTTCCATCGTGAAAAAACACTCACTCGGAAAATCTAAGTACCGACACTTTTCAAGGGTCTTACATCGGAAACATCTCCGACACCCTCACCTTTACTCAAGCCTTTATTTTTTTATGATTCTTTCTAAAGAGCACAAAAAACTCCCTTTCGAAACTTATATCATTCCTTAAGCACTTATGATTCGCAAGGAATCTACCCCAGCAGCTTCTGCACCAGCTTTACGCAACTTGCCGCGTCCGCGGAATATCCGTCCGCTCCGATCTCCTGCGCAAAGCTCTCCGTAATGCATGCTCCTCCAATAATGATCCTGCTGGTGCATCCTTTTTCTTTTGCCAGCTCCACCACATCCTTCATGCGCATCATCGTTGTCGTCATGAGCGCGGAAAGTCCGATGATCTGCGCATGCTGTTCCAGCGCGGTATTCACGATCGTTTCTGCCGCTACATCTTTTCCCAGATCAATGACATTGTAGCCATAATTTTTCAACATGAGAACCACCAGATTTTTACCGATATCGTGAATATCTCCCTCCACCGTGGCGATCACGATCGTTGCAGTCTCACCATTTTCATCCTCTCGGGCAAGCAAAGGCTCCAGATGTTCAATGGCTGTCTGCATCGCACTGGCCGAAGCGATGAGCTGTGGCAGGAAATAGATCTGTTTTTCAAATTTATCACCCACATCGTTGATGGCCGGGATCAACTTGCTGCTTATGATATCGCCGGGCTGCTCTCCTGCTGCCAGCGCCTCCTCAACCTTTCCTACGATATGCTTTTTATCGCCCTTTAAGACGCAGGAAAAGATGGCATCCATTTCACCTTCTGATGCACTTTCCTGCACGACTGCACGCTTTTTAACAGGCTGGGCAGCCGTCTCCTTTTGGGCAAGATGCTTCTCATATACCTGCATACGATGAATATAACGAATATCGCTGTCAGGCTTATGCAACAGCATATCTGAAGCAAAAGCGGCATTCATAAGAAGATCCTGGGAGGGATTTGCGATCGCCATGGTCAGTCCCTGCTGGATGGCCATCGTCAAAAACGCCGTATTGACAAAAGGGCGGTTTGGCAGACCAAAAGAAATGTTTGACAGACCGCAGATCGTTGCCAGTCCCAGCTCGTTTCTGCAATAATGGATCGTGTCAAAGCATTCCAGCGCTGCATCCGGATTTGCACCGACCGTGGCAGTCAGACCGTCTACCACAATATCCTCTTTCGTAAAACCAAGCTCATAGGCACGGTCTAAGATCGTGCACACAATGCCTCGTTTTTCCTCAACCGTAGCTGGGATTCCTGCATCAGACAGCGGCAGCAAAATAAACATCGCACCGTATTTTGCTACAATGGGTAACAGGCGGTTAATCTTTTCACTTTCCAGCGAAACGGAATTGACCAGCGCCCTTCCCGGATAGACACGAAGCGCTGCCTCCAGCACTTCGACATTACTGGAATCGAGGCAAAGCGGCAGACTGCTGGCAGTTGTCAATTCTTCGATGACAGCCAGCATCATCGCTTTTTCATCGATACCGTTCATACCCATGTTGACATCAAGGATCGCGGCACCGTTTTCCTCCTGCTCAGCTGCCATCTGACACACCAGATCCAGACTGCCCTCCCGAAGCTCTGCCTGTAATGCCTTTTTACCGGTTGGATTAATACGCTCACCAACCACAAGGAAGGATCCCTCCAGGTCGATCTGCAATACACTTCGCTCTGTGGCAAGCAAACGTTTTTTCTCCGATGAAATTTCCGGTGCAGAAAGTCCTTTCACGGCATCTGCCAGGGCTGCGATATGTGCCGGAGTCGTTCCGCAACAACCGCCTACCACCGATGCCCCCGCTTTCACGAGTTCTGCGCCTGCTGCCGCAAATTCCTCCGGGCTCATGCGATAAACCGTCACACCATCCTCCAGCTGCGGCAGGCCTGCATTGGGCTTTGCAAGGATCGGAATGTTTGCTACTTCACGCATCTGTTCCACAGCCGCCACCATCTCCATCGGTCCTGTAGAACAATTTAATCCCACTGCGTCCGCACCAAGGCTCTGCAGCACCACCATCGCCGTTTTTGCATCGGTTCCGTACAGTGTACGCCCGTCGGATTCGTAGGTCAGACTCGCCATCACCGGAAGGTCACACACCTCCCGGATCGCAATCAGGGCTGCACGCGTCTCCTGAAGGCTCATCATCGTCTCTACCACAAACAGGTCTACCCCTGCCTCTGCCAGCACACGCGCCTGTTCCTTATACACCTCGATCAGTGTCTCAAAGGGCAGATCCCCGATAGGAGCCAGCTGTTTTCCGGTCATAGTGAGATCTCCTGCAACCAGAGCACCACTGCCTGCAACCGCCTCTTTTGAGAGCGCCACCAGTGCACGGTTCATCTCCTCCAGGCGGTCTGCCAGCCCATACTCCTCCAGCTTGATCCGGCTGGCGGTAAATGTCGGTGCATATACAATATCTGTCCCCGACTCCACATATGCCCTTTGCAGATCGATCAGCGTCTGTGGATGCTCTAAGATCCACTGCTCCGGGCAGACACCGGTTGGCATGCCGGCTTTCTGCAGGTTTGTGCCAGTGGCGCCGTCCAGTACGACGACACGGCTCTCTATCATCTCTCGAAATTGTTTTTTTGTCATGGTGGTCTCCTCTCTTTGCTTTATATCATGAGCAAAATCAGCTTTTCTCTGCTGCCGCGTTATGAAATGCGACATTTGTTTTCCGCGCGCTCACCGGTCGCATAAACGACCTGCCGAACTCTCTGCAGCTGAAGTTCACACATCATACACACCCCTTCGTTGCTATGAACTGCCGGCCTTATATCGGAGGTTTCGATTTACAGCCCTGCGATGATCTCGCAAATGAGATCCGCACGATTGAAGGGCGTCATAAAATAGTATGCATCTGCGAGATCTGAGAGCTTACCGGCAAGCTCCAGCGAGATCTCCACAGCGACTGCCTGCGCCGCCTCCCGCGACATGTCAGGATCATATTTTGCCAGAATCTCTTCCGGAATATTGATACCTGCCATCTCATTGTGCAAAAACATCGCATTTTTGTAGCTCACAAGAGGCATGATGCCACAACAGAGCTTCGCGCGGCCGCCGATGCCCTGACGTATATACGCAATCCGCTCCACATCCTCATCGGAATAGATCGGCTGGGTCAGGAAATATTCGCACCCTGCCTCGATCTTTTTCTCCATACGGCGAATGATCGCATCCGGGTTTGCACCGTGATAATTGAGCGCACCACCAAAATGTAAGGGATCATCTGCATACAACTCCTCATTCATATGCTTCACATATTCCATGAGACGGATCGAATTCATGTCAAACACACCGGAAATGGATCCTCTGGCATCCCGCGCCACCGGATCACCCGTCACGATCAGCAGCTGCCTGATATCATTCATATGATCCCCCAAAAGCATTCCCCGCAATCCGATGATATTCCGGTCACGGCAGGCGATATGAGGCATCACCGGAATCCCCACCTCGCGGATCAGCTTTGCCGCCAGTGCACCGGCATCCATACGCGCCCGTGCCATCGGAGAATCAGACAATGTCAACAGATCCGCGCCTGCACCTGCCAGCTTTTCTGCGCCTGCCAGCACCTTTGAAATATCACCGTTAAAAGGCGGATCCAGTTCTACGATCACAGGCTTTTTTCCAGCTGCCAGCTTGTCCAGAAATGCATTGGATTGACGCACTGCATCAGTCACAAGTGAAGCAGCCTTCACCGCCGCCCGCGGGGGCATGTTACCAACCTGCTTGTCCCCACGCTCCACACCTTCTAACGCCTCCTTGAGATCCCTGATATACCCGGGGGTCGTGCCACAGCAGCCGCCGATAATATCCACACCCAGCGCCGCGATCTCAACACTCTTTTTCACAAAATACTGTTCATTTTCCGTGTAGATCGTTTTTCCCCGCAGGGTCAGCGGATAACCCGCATTCGGCAGCGCACTCAGATACTTTTTGCAATAGGGAGGCTGTGCCTGTAAAAGCTGCAGCAAATGTCCGGCCTCAACTCCACAATTATATCCATAGGCATCGATAGATGCAGCATCCGGCTCTGCCATGCTCTCATTGATTCGCCGTACAGAGAGACCCGCTCTCGTATATCCACTCTTATCAAAGGTAAACTGCACCAGCACAAAGGCATCTGCCAGACGCTCCTTTACATAATCTGCCAGTTGTTTTACATACTTGTCATCCCGCTGGGACTCAAAAACAAATACCTTTGCACCACAGGCAAGAAACACATCGCACATTTGTCTGTAATCACGCAAAACCTCCGATGCACTCTGCTCCTCCAGCTCACCGACCGGTCCAAAGTCCGCACCGATGAAAATCTCCTCTGTAGAGCCTGTTTCCTCACGAAAGCTGCGGACTGCTGATTCTGCAATTTCATAGCCGGCTTTCAGCCCATCCAGCCGCTCTGACGGATCCGGGAAAAAGAGCGGATTGGTCGCAAACGTATTCGTGCGCAGCAACCGCGCACCTGCATGCAGATACTCCAGATGAATGTCCCGGATGCGATCCGGATGCTGCAGATTCTCCTGCTCCGGAAAAGCGGCCGCATCTTTATATTTCTTTTCATAATATGTGCCCATCGCGCCGTCTGTGACCAGGCGGCGCTCACACAGATAATCCTGTAATCTCATGTTTTCTCCTGAATTGTATTAATGTTGTTTTATTTTACCCTTTCTTCAATATTTTTACAAGCCGTTTTAATATGGCAAGTGTATATTGCAGCTCTGCCACCGTCGTGTCTCTCCCAAGCGTCATGCGAATGCACGAATACGCCTGCGCATCCGAAAGTCCTACCGCCTTTAACACATGTGACGGCTCCGCCGATGCACTGTTGCAGGCACTTCCCGCAGATACACAGATACCCTCTTCGTCTAAGAGCAGCACCAGGTTGGAAGCCACGATCCCCTGAAAACAAATGTTCAGATTGCCGGGCAGACGATGTTCAAAGCTTCCGATCAGATATGCTCCCGGTATCTCTGTACAGATATGATGGATCATGCGATCCCGCAGATACTGTTCCCGCGCCATATCCTCCTCCATCCTCTGGAAGCTCATCTCTGCCGCCTTTGCCATTCCTACAATTCCGGGGACATTTTCTGTTCCCGCGCGTCTGCCGCTCTCCTGTCCACCTCCATGGATCATGCTCTCCGTGCGCAGCCCCTGCTTCATATATAAAAAACCACAGCCCTTCGGGCCATAAAATTTATGGCTGCTGGCACTGAGCATATGCACATTCCAGGCTTCTACGTCGATCGGAATGTGTCCATATGCCTGTACCGCATCCGTATGAAATAAAACGCCTCGCCGCTTTGCAATCTCACCGATCGCCTTCATATTCTGGATCGTTCCGATCTCATTATTTGCGCACATGATGGAAATGAGCACCGTGTCCGGACGGATCGCATGCTCCAATTGTTCCAGGGAAATGCATCCATCCCGATCCACAGGCAGCTCCGTCACCTCAAAGCCTCTTTTTTTCAAATATTCACATGTATTTCCAATCGCATGATGCTCGATCTTTGTCGTGATCATATGTCTTCCAAAACCAGCGTAAGCTTCCATCGTAGATTTGAGCGCCCAATTGTCACTCTCTGTACCACCGGATGTAAAATAGATTTCCGAAGGCTGAACATGCAGTGTATCCGCGATCACACATCTGGCATGTTCCACAGCCTCCCTGCTCTTTTGTCCAAATTCATAAGGTGTAGACGCATTCCCGTAACGCCTGTTATAATAGGGCTCCATCGCCGACCGCACTTCCGGTGCAGTAGGAGTAGTAGCTGCATGATCCAGATAAATCATAAAAATCCCCCTTTCCAACGATTCTATTCGTTCTTGCCAGTCTGTCAGTTCTACGTCTGCCACCTGTTTCATACATTAAAAAGAATCTAATATTTTCAGGCAGCGCATTCTCATATGAACATTTCAAAATGGAAAAGTCACCCGCTTTTTACCGGAACGATCATTCTGACTGCAACCGGACTTGCCAGCAGAATCATTGGCTTTTTATATAGAATATTCCTCTCACATACGATCGGTGCCACCGGACTGGGTATCTATCAGCTCGTTTTTCCGATCCTTGCCCTGTGCCTCGCCCTGTGCACCGGAGGCATCCAGACTGCGATTTCCAAATTCACTGCTACATACGATGATCTCACGCCGCTTGGCTGCGGATTATGCATCTGCATCACACTTGCCGGAGGATGTACCTTTGTCCTCTACCGATATGCGCCCTGGCTGGCCACACACGTGATCTGTGAGCCCGCCTGCACACCACTGCTGCGCATCATCAGTCTGTCTCTGCCCTTCGCCTGTCTGCACGCCTGCTTTAATGGTTATTATTATGGAAAAAATAAAACCGGGATCCCCGCACTTTCCCAGCTCTTTGAGCAGGTCATCCGGGTATTCTCCGTCTATCTGTTCTATCTGATCCGTACAGAAAATGGCGCAGAAATGACTCCTGCCCTCGCCATGTGGGGAACTGTGTGCGGTGAAGTAGCCGCTGCACTGTTTTGTCTTTCCACCTTCCATTTTCGCCGCATGCACCTGTCAGCCTCCGTCACAAAACGACTCATCTGTTTTGCTGCACCACTCACCGGCAGCCGCGTCACGCTGAATCTTTTTGCAAGTGCAGAAGCCATCCTCATTCCATCGGCACTGACCGCCTTCGGCTGCTCCCGCTCCGATGCCCTCTCTGTGTTCGGTACACTGACCGGCATGGCAATGCCTGTGATCATGCTGCCCACCGTTTTAACCGGTTCACTGTCTGTTCTTCTTTTGCCGGCTATATCCGAAGCAGCCGTCAAAAATGACCGCAAAAAAATCACACAGACGATACGGCGTACCGTAGAACTCTGTGTGATCTTAGGTCTTTGCTGTACACTGGTGTTTCTGCTTCTGGGACACTGGATCGGCAGTCTCCTGTTTGGCAGCGCGCTGGCCGGCTCCTACATCGTCAGTCTCGGCTTTATGTGTCCCTTTTTATTTCTGTCCGGAACACTCAGCAGCATTCTGCACGGACTTGATCTGCCACTTTACACCTTTCTACTGAACCTGCTGGGGTGCGGTCTGCGCCTGTTTGCCATTTATTTCCTTGTTCCAAAATTCGGACTGTATGTATACCTGTGGAGCATGCTGCTCAGCCAGCTCGCCCAGTCAGCTGCCTATTTGTGGCTCCTGATCCGCATCGGCAGGCGCAGCCGGCAAAAATGATCCGGTCTCAGACCACCAGGCAATGTCATCGCAGCAGAAAACGATACCTGACGCAGTCAGCCAACCGGATTTCCACTCACAGAAAATCCCCCATAACAACCATCATCTGTCACTCAGCATGAGAAATGCGCCCAGATTTCCCCGCTTCCCGCCTGTATAACGATGGGAAAACAGGTTATGGGGATTACAGCAGGTACACAGATCCGTGATCTGCAAATGCTCCGGTAACACACCGGCATCCAGCAATACCCTGCGGTTTGCCTCCCACAGATTCAGCTGATATTTATCTTCGGTAGTGTGGTATAAAAGCCTCTCTCCTGCCTGCGGAAATGCTGCCTGAAACTGCTCTGCCACATCCCCGCTCACCTCATAGCAGCTCTGGCAGATGCTCGGTCCGATCCCGCAGAGCAGATCCTGCGGACGGCTGCCGAAGGCATCCGCCATCGCATGTATTGTCACTGCACCCATGCGGGCGACGGTTCCGCGCCAGCCGGAATGGGACAAGCCAATCGCACAGTGCACCGGGTCCACAAAGTACAGCGGCACGCAGTCCGCATAGAATGTGCCCAGCAAAACACCGGGCTCATCGGTGATGAGCCCATCCACATCACTCCACGGCAACGGCTTTGTCACACCTGCACCGCCATCACTTTTGTACACTCTGCGCACATTCGTTGTATGCGTCTGCATCGAGCAGACGATCTGCTCCGGTGCTACACCAAAGATCTCTGCCACACGCCGGAAATTTTCTTTCACCGCCGCCTCATCATCACCTCTCACAAAGCTCAGATTCAGGCTGCTCCACTCGCCATCACTCACGCCGCCCGCGCGGGTCGTAAAACCATGCCGCACACAGCTGCACCGGGAAAGCAGCGGGAAGGTAAGCATGGGGAGCTCATCTCCACACAAGAGCTGAAAACGCTGCTCTGCCAGCACTGGTTCGTGTGTTATCTCTTTATTTTCTGGTTTCTCTGACGTTTCACCCGCGCTCCGGTGCATCTCCTGATGCATTTCAGCGTTCCACGTCCGCTTCCACGGGATCAGTCTGTATTCCTGTCTGCTTTTATCCATATCGTCTTTCTCCACAACCATCCGGAACCGCCTCCATCTTTTCCACATTTATGCTCCATATCCACAGCGGAATGCAGATCAATGGCAGAAACAGCACCCTCTACCTATCCTTCAGCAGATACAGCTCTGCCGCCCTCTCAAACCCACCGCTCATTACACAATAGGTGGCTCTGCTGTCCGTTGTATCCTTCGGTGAAATATCTGTATGTATGTACAACGAATCCATCCCCGAACGGATTGCCCCAAGAATATCCGATTTTTCCTCATTTCCGACCATCAGACATTTTTTCGGATCTAATCCATAGCGCGCAACCAGTCTGTCAAAAAACAGCTTTGACGGCTTTTTGACAGACTCCACCGATGAGATCAGGATACCATCAAACAATTCGGTAAGACCCAGCATATCAAGCTCCGGGCACGTAAAATCCTGCTGCGCATTGGACAACAGATAGACCTTTTTTCCTCTCCTGCGAAGCTCAGCAAGCGTCTCCTTTACGCCTGGATAGACACGAAGATATGCTCTTGATAATGCACGGAAGGTGATCGCTGTCATCCTTGCAAGCTCCTCTGTGACCACGCATCCCTTCTGCTCATATAACTGCGCAAAGACTGTCGTCAGATCCGGTTCTACCAGCAGCTGATTTCGGTCTGCAGCATCGTCCCCGCCTGCCGGCTGCTGACACTGCTGCATTTCCCGCTGTTGTTTTTCCATCCTCTCTCTCAACCGTTTCGTCTGTTCTTTTTCCAGACGTCTCATCTCATCCTGTAGCTCCTGCGGCTCGTAGGATGCACCCATCGCCCCGTAGAGCTCACTCATTTTTTCCCACAGATATGGTAATTCCTCATCGGTATGTATATCTACCAGCGTCCCATACAGGTCAAAAATATATGCTTCGTACATCTTTCACTCCTCATCCTTTCACACAATGTATCACGCCCCCGCCAAACCACTTTAACAGCAAAACTCAAACGCATTCTGATACAGCGTGACGGAGTCATTTGTATCGCCGGACACCGCCGCCACATCAAAGCGGACCGGTGTCGACTCGCCATAACCATGACGGCACAGATAATAGAGTGCCACGCGGGAGATCACCCGCTGTTTGCGCACATCCACAGCCTCCTCCGGTAATCCGTTCGTACCGTGACTGCGGTATTTGACCTCGATGAATACCAGATACCCGCCCTCTCTTGCCACAATGTCGATCTCCCCGTTCCTACAACGAAAATTCCGCTCCAGGATCCTATATCCATGCCGTTCCAGCCATTCACAGACAAATGCCTCCTTGTCTGCGCCGATCTGTCTCTTATTTACTTTCTGCAAAATACCTCCCAAGTTCTCACATACGCCTATAAACAGTTACAGTTACCTGTTACAATTCACACGTCAGCCAGCTGACCTGTGAATTGCAACGAATTTGGCGATGCTCCGCATGCAAAATCGCCAAATTCATGGCTCATGTACGTCTTTGGCACGTAGCCCGCAGTAAATGCTGGCTACTGTGGGAAAAGTAACAGTTACCTTCCTAACTTCGCCCGTATTTTATCCATATCATTGACAAAAACCAGGATTTCTGCCACCACCTCATAAAGCTCCGGCGGGATCATATCACCAATCTCCAGCCTTGACAGCGTATCTGCCAGCTTATCATCCTTGTAGGTGGGAACATCCGCCTCCTTCGCGGTCTCTATGATCCGCTCTGCGATCGCGCCTTTTCCGGTAGCAAGGATCTTCGGGGCTGCATCCCCCGGCATGTAGGAAAGTGCAACTGCTGTTTTTGCTTTTTCGCCTGTCTGCTTTTTGTTTTCACCTGCCATATTTCACACCTCACGGTCTTTGAAAATTCCTGTTTCCCTGGCGGATTGCAGCGATGTGCAGAACGCACACCTCAAAACAAGTACGCTCTGGTATCCCTTACCCATACTACGCCCTGACATCAAAGGAATATCTGTGTACCACATTTGCAGTGCTGCCACCCGGAAGATCTTTTTTCAGGAAATCCTCCACAAAATCCACCTTTTTCTCCTCATTACTCACAGTGATCGTTGTGTGATACCCCAGCGCCGTCAGCTTTGCATCAAGGATCGGCAGATATTTTTGCACCAGATCAAAGCTCGCATCATCCGAAAACGCAAAATTCGTATCGACTGCTTTTCCCTTCATTTTCACAAAAACATCCGTAGATCCCAGATGCTCCATATCCAGATGCAAAAATGCGGACAACTCGCCATCTTCCTCCCGGAGTTTCCGCTTGTTTGTATAGACATACAGATCTCCGTTGGCATTCTGACCATTCATTTTTAATGGAATCTGTACATAATTGTAGATCTGGTTCACCTCATTCATGAACTCCACATTCCCGCGGATCTGCTGCGTACTTTTTGCCAGCGGTGACTGCTCATTCCCCGTCGCCTTCAAGAGCTTATCAATCTGCTCCATCTGGCGGTTCAGCCGTTCGTACAGCTCAGAAACCTTGTCCTTCGTCCTGAGATCCTGCGGCTGTATGAGCCACTGCTCCTCCGTCACCTGCTTTAACAGGCTTCGATAGCCCTCCTGCGAAAACAGATCTCTCACATCCTCCGGTGCCAGCGTATCCTGACTGAGCACAAGCTCATGATCAATAAATCCCAGCAGCTGCCTTGCCGTCAGATTGCGGTTCAGGGCACCTTCCTCATCAAAAACAGCTTCGTTTTCAGCAAGGTTTCCTATGGTACGCAGCACATCTGCCAGATGTTCCTCTGTCTGTCCATCAAGCAGCGCTCCGATCTGGTTCGATGAATAAGCCGGGCCTTGCATCCCCGCTGCGGCCTCCCCATCGCCTGCCACCTCAGATAAAAACATTCCTTCTACAGCTCCACGGTCAGCGGTGTCCGGCAACGGCAATGCAGACTGCTCCGCCAGATCCTGTTCCAAAACCAGTGGTTCCGGCTCCAGCCCCTCTGTCAGAATGCCAAGAAGTTGTGTATTCAACTGCACCAAATGTGGTACATCCGTTGCCTGAGACTCTAAAAACTGAGGCAGCTGCTCCATAAAATCGTCCATCTGACCCAGCAGCAAATGCGTATCATTCTGATAATTTTCAAACTGGGCTGCCAGCTGCGGCGTGATGGGTATTTCCAGCCGCGTCATCTGTACGATCGTGTTCACATTGACGCTATCATTGGCTGCCACCACACGGTGCATTTCCAGCAATGCATCCGCGTTGATCGGCATCTGCTCTTTCATCATCGCATTTACCATATCAAAATTACGCGCATTTCCCGGCAGGCCTGCCGCATCCAGCGCCCGCATCAATGTAGGATTTGCCTTGCCATCCATATAGGGACGGATGGATACTGTGCCACCCTCATTCGCCTTGACCTGAAAAAACATCGACTGCCCCTGAACCAGCTTCGGCCCATGACTGTCCAGCCTGGCATGGATATTCTGCCCGTTTTCCAGACTCAGGATCACATTGCTTCCTTTCACATAGGAAACATTTCCCTCAAAAATGCTGCCCGGAGCAAGCTCCTTGATAGAAGCGCTCAGACTGGATACCGCCTTTGTGGGCACCGGTGTTCCCACAGCCTGCCCTGCATTTTTATTATACTGTCCGACATAGGAAATCTGCATATCTATTACCTCAGCTGTAAGATGATATATTTTTGATAAATGACTGCCTGTGGATCGGTGTTGCTCCCAGTTCCTTCAATGCCGCAATATGCTCAGCGGAACCATATCCCTTATTTTTTGCAAATGCATAACCCGGATACTCCCTGTCATAGTCTACCATCATCCGATCCCGCGTCACCTTGGCGATAATGCTGGCGGCTCCGATGGAAATGCTCTTGGCATCACCCTTGATGATGGGCACCTGCATGATATCCACCTGCGGGATCGTCACCGCATCATTTAATAATATATCGGGTGTTACGCCCAGATTGTTGATAGCTGCCCGCATCGCTTCGTAGGTGGCCTGCAAAATATTGATCTCATCGATACGCT
>JALFNQ010000039.1 GCA_022773965.1 Lachnospiraceae bacterium | reverse complement strand
TAGTGTCTGCTGATTAAACCGTTTCTGGTTCAAAATCAGCAGATTGATGTGTTAATAGTTCCAGTAGCCATAAAAGTGTAAAAAGTATCTGTGACTGTATCTTGAACAGATTCGTCACAAATACGGATAATGCGATTGAAGTTAGGGTTGTGTCATAAAGCTTGGTTTTGATCAAGCCCATTCCATAGCAACGTTTGCTTAAGCTGAAGGCTCTTTCTACCTCTATTCGATCCGTGTTATCCTGATATTCCTGTTTTTTCTCTTTCACTGACTGTTTTTCAAGACTTGGTCTCCCAAGCTTTGGACCTGATAATCGTATTCCATGCATCTTACAGTATTTTCTGTTTTCTCTGGTACGATAGATCTGGTCTGCTAATATACGTTCCGGATAGTGACCGGTCCGTTCCCTGAAACGCTCTGCCGCTTCTTTCAACACTGTACTTTCATTGTAGGCATCATAGGATATCTTTTCTATTCTGCCAAGACCGTTATCATCTATGCTCAGGTCAAACTTCGCCCCGAATTCTACTGGTGACTTTGTTTTTCCTCTTACGATTGGTCTGATCCATGGCTGTGCAATGCTGACAATGCGGTTGTCTACGCTATGGGTCTTGTTCTGCTACATGTATTGCTATTGCTCATACAGTTTAGAGATTGTCAGCAGAAGAGTGCTCTCTTTCAATGTCGGTGCATAACCGTCCTGCATGAAATTTTCGAGGTATCCGATATCTCGTCTGATGAATGCCAACTGTTTACGAATCGTTGCTCTGATCTTCTTAGTGCTGCGCTTTTTTGCTTTTGCAAGTGCAAGATAATTTTTTCTTGCTATCCTGCGGTACATGCGGGGTCTGGAAAATCCATATGTTTTGCAGAAGCGTATGATAATCGTTTCCAGTTTTTCCCTTGCTTCATTCAGCAGGGAAAAATCCTGTGGATATCGGATATTAGATGGAGCACAGGTGGCATCAAGCATCAGGGTTCCTTTATTTTCAGGGAACTGTTCCTGCTTTGTATCCTGCCCATTACTTTCTCCTCCTGAAGGTGGATTGTTATGATCATCATCCTTTTTGTCACTGGATTCCTTTTCTTTGACTGCATCCAGCATATATTCATTCGCTTCCATGATAACATCCATTTTCAGACGTTTACGGAACAGGACTAAGGTACTTGCGTCAATTGGCGGTTCTTCCTGATAACCTGGAAGCCCAATGAAATACTGGTAATACGGATTTTCTGTCAGCTGTTCAACGAGTTCTCTGTCAGAATACTGATATTTCGTTTGGATGATCAATGAGCCAAGAGCAAGACGTAATGGCTTGGCTACCCGGCCATTCTTTCCTTTGAACAGGCGGGAATATTTCTTTTCAAAGACTTCCCATGGAATCGCATCTGCCATTTTTACCCATCTGTTTTCAGGGTTCATGTGAAGTCCTATTGGCTGATTGAAATCCAAGAAGTTGCTTTGTGTATTATCAGTATATTTGTACATTATTTTCCGCTCCGTAAATGGTATTTTTCTATTGAAAACTGCACGAAAAAAGATTTAAGATCTGTTAAAACCGTGCACTTTATTATACCATCTTTGAGCAGAAAACACAGTAAAATCAATAGTTTTAAGCTCATTTTCTTTTAATCAGCAGACACTAAGTACATAACATCCTCCTCATTCCCTTATTTATAAAAATTCTCATTAGCATAACAGTGTTATGTTTGTTTAAAAAAATTTCAGGCATGTTCAAAATCCGAACGCTCTGCCTGATCTTTTTCTTATTTCCACTGTTATTTCGCAAACAGTGCCACCCAGCCTGCGATCATAAATTTGATGATACTGCTCATATGGCGTATCGCCGCCGCCTCATCTTTTTCATGGGTACACAGATGCACAAAGACATCGACCTGCAAATGCGAGATCCAGTGGATCATGTAGTCTTCGATCCTCGGAAGCCCCTGTTCATTTGTGATCCGATCCGCAAGCACGCGGTAATGATGTTCTGAGATCTTTACAAATTCATCCAGACAATTCTCATACCGTGAACCCTGCGCCTTCGTCAGGATCACCTGAAACTCATCATAATACTGATACAGGACATGGATGATCTGTACGGTCGCGTTGATATCCGTCTCATCCACTTCGCCATCACTGATCTGTCCCTCTCCGTGTGTGATCTCATACGCGTAATGCTCCTCCATGATCTCACGGAGACATTGCAGCGGCTCTTCCACGACCGCCGCAAACAAATCTTCCTTATCCTGAAAGAAAAAATACAGGGCACCGGTCGTGACACCCGCGTTTTTGCAGATATTGCGCAAAGAAGCCTGAAGATAGCCCTTTTCCACGAATTCTTTTTTTGCACTGATCAAAAGCCGTTCTTTCGTTTCCTTTTCTTCCTTCATGACTGCTCTCCTTCTTGTCGCGTAACAGTGTTATGTAGATAACACTGTTACGTTACTATAATTTATATTTTCTGTCAAGAGGGGAACTGTCAGTTTCCCTCTCTGATCTTCCAGACCATCTCATGCCATTCTTCTCCACCCCAGGAAGAGCCGGAAATGCCGCGATCCAGAAATCCCATCTTCTCATACATTTTTACCTTGCCATCCAGACAGGTTAAGATCAGCATATCCCGGTTGTTTCTGCGCTCTCTTTCCAGATAGCCACGCACGATCTCCGTTGCCAGTCCCTGACCACGGTAATCCGGGAGCACATCAAGCCCCAATAACATCACATTTTTTCCCTTCGGGTCATACAACGTGATATCCGTAAAAAACTCATCCCGGAAGATTTCCTCGTCAGTCGCAAGTCCGTTTAAAAATCCGGCGATCTTTCCGGTCTTTTTGTCCACCGCAACGAAAAATAATTCCGGTGCCTTAACGACACGTTCCATCATACGCTCTCTCGAACACGCCTCATTCGGCGGAAAACAGATCTGCTCGATCTCTGCCGCCCACTCTGCTTCTTCGGGACGTACCGCCCGAAATTCAAACCGTTCTGCCAAATTTGTTTTCTGTTCTGTCATTCTTTTTAACTCCATGTTCTTTTTTATTTTTCTGTTTATTTTCTGTTTTACATTTTTCTTATTTTACTGCATCACACAGCTTCTTCTGCCCGGCATGTCGTCGTCTTTGACATAACGCGCATTGAATTCCATGTTGATCTCCC
>JALFNQ010000017.1 GCA_022773965.1 Lachnospiraceae bacterium | reverse complement strand
CGATGAGGTCAATCTGACGCCTAAGCTGATCCGCTTCAACCGATAATCTAATCGAAAAATCTGCTGTCAGACTGGAAGTAAACTTTTCACATTTTTTGAATGTGGCCGGTGGAATTCAGTCTTGCACACTGATTCGCAGCGGCCTGTTTGCCATGCCTGAAAATGAAGTTTTTTTCGAAAAGATGTCTTTATTGTAACAGAAAACCAGCTATCATGCCAAACAAACAATTATAAATCAAGATATTTTAAAGGTACGATGGAATTTAATCTTGCACTGGAATTTACTTTTTCAAGTTAGCCCATGCCCATAAATTCAAGTTTCCATACATACATTCGCGTCTATCTCCCGTTGCGTATTTTCTTTTTTAACAATGTTGATCGTATTTTTTCCATCGAAGCAAATATATATTTCCTTTGTAAATACATCACCCGGATCCATATCCATATTGATCTCGATGGATCCGTGAACGCGAGTTACTGTATCCATTAGATCAGCCAAGCCATTTCCCGTTCCCCACGTTGTATAGCCACGTTCTCCGAAATGCTCCAGAATATATGGCGGGAATGGAATTCCGCTGTCGTAAATCCGTATGAGCACACAATCATTCTCATTCCTTGCGATCAACAGCAGGATCATCTTATCCTGAAGCTTTGACACGGCATTGATCGCATTGCGCAGCAAATCTCCCAGCAATCGCGTGATCTCGCCATCACTAATATCCAGCCGCTTCATATCTTCATTGATCTGCGTACTCACAAACACATTTAACTCAATATCCTGTTCCCCGCATTCAATGATCTTTGTCCGTAAAAGTAAATCCGCCAGATCTATTCCTGTCGTTTCAAAAAATTCTGCACTCATTTCCGCTCCTCCCAGTTCCTTTCCATAATCGTGGCAAACAGCTTCCAGCTTTTTGCGCATCTCCTCATCCTGTGTTCCATCCATACTTGATACATAATTTGCGATCATTGGCAAAATCTCTTTCGAGCGATGCAGCTTCTGGCTCATCTGGCGATTGTCGTCAGCGTACATTTTCTGGAGTTTTTCCATTTTGTAGTGATCGAGGAGCCAGAGGATGGTGAAAAGAACAACCATATATACACATGCAATTGCAGCATACATAATACTCTCATTTGTCACTGAATGCGCCAAACATATCAGTTGGCCTAAAACTAAAACAATTATAGATATAATTTTTACTATAGATAATACCCACGTCTGCTTTATCTTAGAAAAACACTTTTTATCCCTTATTAAAAATACAAGAAACATCAATCTACCAAGTACACTGACAACAGAAATATAATCCCAATTATTACCCTTCTCTTTCAATAAGAACACTATTAAGCCCAGCACACTTCCGAAGATAACATGAAATACTTCATCTAATACATATGTTATAAGCGCATACCATAAATTTCCCACATTAGAATTTGCACTCCGAACACAAAAACTATATATAATTAATAACGAAAATATAATCAATGGCTGTAACGGAGCTACAAACGATAGCGTTTCTTCTACATACCGAACACCGCAAAACATGAGAACAAATATCCATCTTCCATAGAACCTATTCTCACCTATCAGTTTTTCATATAACAGTATATAAATATACGCATGCATAATAGTTAAAACAGCATTCATTCATTTTCTCCTAACATGTTTTGTCAATTATAACATATAAACAGCCACACGGATAGTTTCTTTTTCACAGGCATTCATTAATATTCTCGTTTATAGTGTATTAAAAAAGATGCTCTGCACTATTTGCAAAGCATCTTTATAATATTTTCTATACTTCCCAGATAAGAAAATAAATTATCTCTAAAAACATACTCATCTTCCCAGCACCTCCTTTATTCACTTTTTATTTGAATAAAGGATAGCCGCCAAACCGCATTTTTCATGGCGGCATTGATGTGCCATTTCCACACATAAAACTAAAATTGTCGATAATAATACGTATAAATTCGACTATTCGAGCATTTTTTGTCGATAATTGTCGCTATTTTTCGATTCACGCTATTCCATGAATATAACTGTTCACCAGACTCTCGTTCCAAAAACGTGCTTACCCGCATTAAATATTCCATTTAACATGTCAGGAAACCATTGACTGGTTTACAAACTGCTTTCTCGATTGCAACGAAATTCGTGTCGTGTATGCGAACAAATACCGATCCACACAACGATGCCAGGCACCACACTTCCACCTTCCCATAAATCCACCAACACAAGTGAAAAAAATCCCCTCAAAAACAAAGACTCTTCTTTCGAATCTGCAAAACGCAAAAGCCTCCCTCCATGCACCGGCATATGCAGGTGCACGCAGGGAGGCTCATTCTCCACCCATCACAACGAATCCGGGGCAGCGCATACGCGCTGCCCCGAATCTCATTTGCGAATCTGTATTCTCTTTGCCATATTTGCAATAAACTGCGTATTTGTCGGTCTTCCCTTGTCGTCATCATAAGGATATGGATAGTAGCGGTGCAGGCGTACAATATCCACCCGCGTAAACGCTGTCTCTATGGCGCAGCGTATCGAACGCTCCACACTCATGGATGTCGTATGCATCATCTTTGCCACCTCCGGATAGATCTCGTTCGTCACGTGAACGTCTTCCTCCTGACTGTTTACATATAACATGATGGCCTCTATCAGAAAGCGAAATCCCACCATTTTCCGCCTGATCCCAAGCATCTCCAGCTCGCGCTCCAGATTAGTTCTCATGACCAGTTCTGCCTGTTCTCTGTGAAACTCAGTTACCAGTGGATGCTCCTTGCACGGTTGGGAAAAGCACTGGTAAGGGAAGATCTTTCGAATCACGCTGAGCACACGCACAGGCGAATAGGACGCATTCATTTTCTGATAAACATAATCTGCACCATGTGTCCGCAAATAACTAAGGGTCACATTGGATGCCGTATTTGTGACTACAACGGTAAACGGTTTTTCCAGCTTTTTCTCCCTGATCCCCTCCAACAGAGATATGCCATCTCCTTCCTCTAATTCAAGATCAAGGATCATCACATCAATCTTGTGGCGCTCCAGATACTGAAGTGCTCTCTGCTCGCTTCCGGTGTCATAGACGATACGAAGCCCCGGCTGTGTCTCAGCCAGCGACCGATACTGATCAACCACATATTTCTCGTCCTCCACCATCAGAATCCTGATTTCATCTGTCGTTTGTGCTTCCACCCTTTTATCCTCCATCTATGATTATTCAAAACGGTTCGATACCTTTTAAAATCCCGATACAAGCATCCATAAAAACCGTTATTATTTTACACCATATTTCAAAAAAAGTCTATGTCAGAGTCATTCCAGATGCCCATCTCATCCAATTATTTGTTACAATTCACACGTCAGCCAGCTGACCTGTGAATTGCAACGAATTTAGCGATGCTTCGCATGCAAAATCGCCAAATTCATGGCTCATGTACGTTTATGGCACGTAGCCCGCAGTAAATGCGGGCTACTGTGTGAACAGTAACAATTATTTGTTTCATGAGAACGTAATAAAATAACTTATAAAATACAAAAAGGCGCAAGCCTTCACTCACGCCTTCCTATTACTTTATTTCATTTAGTCCTCGTCTGACAGACGACGCTCCTGCTCACGCTGAATATCCTCAAAGAAAGACAGCATCGGCTTGACTGATTTGTCCCCCTTGAAAATACGCTTTGCGTAGTTGTTCGTGATCGCCATGACCGTTCCCGACAATGTAATGACACCAATCAGGTTCGGAATCGCCATCAGACCGTTAAATGTATCAGAAAGATCAATAACGAGCGATGCATCCAGTGCAGAACCGGCTACGATGATCGCAATAAAGATTACCTTGTATATGATCGTTGCTTTCGTTCCAAACAAAAACTCCCACGCTTTTGTACCATAATAGCTCCATCCGAGCACAGTCGAAAACGCGAACAATGTGATCGCAATAGCGATAAAGAGACCGCCGAAGCTACCGAAACTCTTCGTAAACGCCTCTGTCGCCAGACCGAGCTTTGTAGCGCCGCTCAGGGATGCGCCGGTTTCAAGATCTACGATACCGGTTGTCAGGATCACAAGAGCAGTCAGCGTACATACGATGATCGTGTCAAAGAACACCTCAAAAATTCCCCACAGACCCTGTGTCACAGGCTCTTTGACATTGGAAGCGGAATGCACCATAACAGATGATCCAAGACCTGCCTCATTGGAGAATACGCCTCGTTTAAAGCCCCAGGTAATCGCCTGCTTGATCACTGCTCCACCGATACCGCCGGCTGCCGCCTCCATGCTGAATGCATGGGTAAAAATAGATGCAAATGCTGGAATGATCATTTTGTAGTTCATTACTACGATGATCACACTGCCAAGTATGTAGAAAGCGGCCATGAAAGGCACAATTTTCTCATTTGCCTTTGCAATACGTGTCAGTCCGCCGATAATCACCAGTGCAGCAACGACTGCCACAATAATTCCGATGACCAGACCACCGGTTCTGGAATCAACAGCAAAGCCAAACGCATGCAGCACAGACTCGCGAATAGAGGTCACCTGACCCATATTTCCAATACCAAAGGATGCAAACACTGCAAAAACAGAAAACAGGATCGCCAGCACTTTTCCAATCGTCTTGCATCCCTTTTTGCTTCCAAGTCCGTCACGCAGGTAGTACATCGCACCGCCGGACCACTCACCCTTCTCATTTCTGCGGCGGAAGAAAATACCCAGCACGTTCTCGGAATAGTTCGTCATCATACCAACGATAGCTGCCAGCCACATCCAGAACACTGCTCCGGTACCACCCATGGTAATGGCGTATGCAATACCGGCGATATTGCCCGTACCGATCGTTGCGGACAGCGCCGTACAGAGCGCCTGAAACTGCGAAATGGATTTTTCATCTTTGTTGTTTAAAATATCTTTTTTACGGAACAGTCCACCGATGGTCTCCCTGATCATGTGACCAAAATGTGTGAACTGGAAGAACTTTGTCAGCACGGTCATTAAAATACCGGTACCGATCAGCAGCGTCAGGGCAGGCACACCCCACACGATATTGTTGATGAGACCGTTGATCTCAGCGATTTTGTCAACCATAACGTTACTCCTTCACATTTTTATTACTTTACTTCTTTAAAACCTTAAAGGAATTTTTCTCTTTTGTCAAGGAAAGTCGCTATTTTTTGACAAAACACCTCAAAAAATTAGGTGTTTTAAACCTCACCGCCCTCTTCGTCCTCATCTTCCTGCTCTGTCATAAACTCTCTGGAGGATACGCGGTTCGTCCGTCTCGCCTCTTCGATCAGGTCGGATAACTGATTTTTTACATGTTCCGAGTTCTTGATATTTTTAATCTCAAAGTTTTTCATTGTCTTGTCAACGGAGTGGCACTGGATCGTGCCCAGCCCAAACATACGCTGCATCAGACTTCTCTTCAAAGACAGATCAAGTATACGGTACAATCTCACCTCATCCTGATTCTGTGTAAAAAATCCGGTCTTGATAATCAGTTTTTCCCTGCTCAACTCATACTTTGTGAACGTCCAGGGAAGCCCACACCATACACGTTTCCGATCCCGCCATACAATTTCATGTTCCATAGTTTTTCTCCTTTCCCGGACTGTTCGATCCTTTTTCTACGGCCTCAGCTGTCAATGCTACGAACTGTCCTGCATGATTCCATCATAGCATATCTATGCGTTGCTCGCCAGCTTATTCCGATTTCCACTCATACAAATTCGCTCTTGAGGCTGCGGGAAAACAGCTCCTCCAGCGCCATCTCAGGCGAGAGATCTTCATAGAGCATGGCGTAGACCGCCTCACAGATCGGCAAATCCACGTGATAGCGCTCGCCCAGCGCCACCAGCGCCTTCACAGTATAATAGCCCTCCGCCAGCTTGTCGTAGGACTCATGTTTCACAAAACGCTCACCAAACATGCGATTGTGGCTGTGCTCAGAAAACAATGTCGCCTCATAATCACCCAGATGGCACAGCCCGTATGCAGAAAACTCATTTCCGCCCATCGCCTTGATCAGTCTTGCGATCTCACGGGGGCCACGGGCCATAAGCGGTCCTTTTAATGATGTGCGGCCGATGCCGTCCAGCATACCCGCTGCGATCCCGATCACATTTTTCGCTGCTCCTCCGATCTCATTGCCGATCAGATCCATGCCATAATAAAAACGGATCAGCTCGCTGGAAAACTGTTCCACCAGCTGTTGCTTGGTGCCATCATGACTGCTGTCAATGACCATACAGTTAGGAATTCCACGATAAAATTCTTCCACGTGTCCCGGTCCCAGCCACACGGCGATCCGGTTTGAGGCATCGATATTATCCTCCATCACCTGTGACAAACGCCGTCCGGTGCTGATCTCGATGCCCTTCATGCACAGCACAAAGGTCTTATATTTCAGATCATAGGGCTCGAGTGTTTCACACAGCGTCTGTAGATTCTGGGAACTGATGGAAATGACGATCACATCCGCCTCCTTTGTTCCTTCCAGCGAATTCGTCAGCTGCATGGATTCCGGCAGCGCAATATATTCATTTTTACGCTCACGCATCAATGCTTCCATATTTTTTGAGCCTTCTCTGCCGTAAAGCGTAACCTCATGTCCGATATGATCCAGATACCATGCGATGAAAGTTCCCCATCGCCCGCATCCGATAACAAATAATTTCATGATTACATTTCCCTCCTTGCATACGCTAAAAATGATAACATAAAACTGACAGAGAGGGTACATTTTTTTCTACAAATCAGTTATACTTGATAAAATATAGAAAATCAGGAGAATCATCATGAATCAGAACAAGAAACAAACCACTTCACCCGCTTTCGGCATCGACCGCCTGAAAGCACTCATTCAAGAATCCGTATCACCATACCACACCGTCCGTGCGGTTAAAAAACGCCTGTGTGATGCGGGCTTTGAAGAGCTACAAAATGGCGCTCCCTGGTCACTGGCACCGGGCAAAAAATATGCAGTAACTCCCTATGGCTCCTGCCTGATCGCCTTTACCATCGGTGCCAGTGCACAGCCGGAGGACGGCTTTCGCATCGGTGCGGCCCACGGAGATTTTCCGGGTTTTCGCGTCAAACCCCGCCCGGAAATGGAAAAGGACGGCTACCTTCGTCTGAACGTGGAGGGCTACGGCGGCGTAAACCATATGAGCTGGCTGGATCGCCCGTTATCTCTGGCAGGAAAGATCGTCCTGCGCTCTGAGGATCCATTTGCACCGAAGGTACAGCTGGCAGACTTCAAACACCCACTGCTGACCATTCCAAATGTAGCCGTTCACCTGCAGCGGGACATGAACAAAGGGATGGAATTGAAAAAACAGACACAGATGCTGCCACTCCTGGGTCTGTCCGGCGAAACCGCTTCCGAAGGGATGCTGTCACAGCTTTTGGCAGAGCAGCTTTCCTGCGACCCGAAGGATATTCTGGACTATGAATTAAATCTATACAATGCAGAACCGGGCAGTCTGCTGGGAATAGACAACGCACTTTATCAGGCTCCCCGTCTGGACGACCTCACATCCGTACAGGCTCTTATGGACGGTCTTTTGGCTGCGGACAGGGCCCGCGGTATCAATGTCCTCGTCATATTCGATCATGAAGAGGTGGGCAGCCGCACCAAGCAGGGCGCAGGCAGTACCCTGTTTACCCTGACACTTGAAAAAATATACCGCAGTCTCGGATGGGCTGATACGTCATATACAGACGCCCTTAACACATCCCTCATGATGTCCGTGGACGTCGCCCACGCACTGCATCCTGCCTATGAGAGCCACTACGACCCGGTCAATAAAAACAGGATGGGAAAAGGTTTTTCCATTAAACAGGCATGCAGCCAGAGCTATGCCACGGACAGTGAAGCGATCGCGATCGTCCAGCAGATCTGCGATGCAAAAGAAATACCCTATCAGAAATTTGTCAACCACTCTGACGAGCGGGGCGGCGGAACACTGGGCAGCATCGCCAGCGCACTTCTTCCCGTGCGCTGTGTAGATATCGGCATCCCGATCCTTGCCATGCACTCTGCCAGAGAAACGATGGGCACGGCCGACCTGAAAGCTCTGACCGACTACCTTACCGCATTTTATACACTCTGAAACCATTCTCCGGCCCTGAACGTTTCTCATGGCGGTCAGCCCGAAATACCATCAAAAAAAGCTCCGTTCATCCAGTCATCAAAATCCGCTTTGCAGATGGCTGTAAAAACCCTGGTGCGCAGATCCGGATAAACTGCCTGCAGCTGCCGGATCGTCTGCCGCACCTGCTCTCTTGTGGTGTTTCCGTCTGCCGGACAGCTGTTTTTCACCACCGGAAGCTCATATTTTCTGCAAAATCCTTTGATCTGCGCCTCCGGAACCAGCATCATCGGCCGGATCAGCACAAGGCCCGTCCGTTCCAGCACAAACTGTGGCGAAAGGCTGGCGATCCTGCCCTCCTGCAGCAGTGACAAAAAAAACGTATCCACAAAATCATCCCTGTGATGTGCATACGCGATCTTATTGCAGCCCAGCTCCAGCGCCTTTTCATTTAATGCACCCTTGCGCAGCTTTGCACACAGTGCGCACGGATGCTTCTCACGACGCACATCAAACACGATCTCACCGATGTGCGTTTCCACGATCTCATAAGGCACATCCAGCGTTTTACAAAGTGCCTGCACCGGTGCAAAATCCATGTCTTCCAGTCCCAGATGAACCGTGATCGCCGTCAGCGCAAATTTTTTCGGATAAAAGCTCCGAAGTCCGGCCAGCGCATAGAGTAACGTCAGTGAATCCTTTCCGCCGGAAATACCTACTGCGATATGGTCTCCCTCCCGGATCATACCATATGTTTCAATTGCCTGTCTCACATAACTGTATAATTTCTGTAA
The DNA here is from genome assembly GCA_022773965.1 of Lachnospiraceae bacterium. Classification (GTDB taxonomy): domain Bacteria; phylum Bacillota; class Clostridia; order Lachnospirales; family Lachnospiraceae; genus W0P33-017. Next base: position 17,943 of record JALFNQ010000017.1, on the reverse strand, counting down.
TTCCATATCCCCATTTTAATATAGGCTCCGGGCTCTTGCAAGGGCAGTTTTCGCTAATTGACGTGACCTGTTTTTTTTATTATACTTACATTATATATTGTCATGATAAGGGAGGACGACAATGCAGGTAGTAAAGAAAAAAAAGGGCGATCTGGTCGCAAGGCGGCAGGAAAAGGTGATGGAATGGTATTTGATTCAGATGGGTTCTGTGACACGCCATTATAATTATGCGGAGATCACGATGGGGCCTAATTCCATCATTGGAATTCTTGAAAACGAATGGTTTTCCTGCGACTACACCGCCAGCGAAGATACCACTCTCATCGTCATTCCGTGTAAAGGCTCAGAAGATCTACAGGCACTGCTCAAGTCGCAGCCAAACTTCCGCCCGATCTTTCTTCGCACGGCGCTGGAGCAGCGTCACCAGGCGCTCTGCCTCTATGCCAGCCTGAAGCGGAAAGCCGCACTCCTGCACACCACCGCCCAGAACAGCTACAACGATTACAAGACACTGTGCGACCGCCTGATGACGCCGGCCAACAGTTTTTACCGCCTGACACATTTTGAAGCACTTACCATACAGCACAAGGTGGAAAACTGGGAGCTTCTGAACAGTCAGAGTCTCATGCAGGGATTTTTGCGCGAATATCTGCAGCTCATGATCAAAAATGACAATCTGTGCGTAGGCGCCATCATGGAGGCTTCCGCCCAGATGCACCGGACTGCACAGGGTATCGAGGAAATTGCCAACTATCTGATGTGCAACCGCGATGTGTTGTGGAACGACACAGAGGATGATATTTTCCATCTCTACTATCATCTGGCAGTCCGTCTCGCCGGCGAACACAAGGATACCAGCATCTGCAAGACACATATGGAGGAGATCTGCGAGACAGTCAAAAAGCTGGGCATCTATGATCCGATGCAGGTGGATGAATGCACACATGCATGCAACAATCACCAGCTCACCGCCACCGGAGAGGTACAGACGAACATTGCTGACGAAGACTGCGTGGCGCACATCATGTCCTTCGCCGGCTACGATAAGGAAGAGATCCGCAACTTTAAGCTGCAGCTGCAGACCTACAAAAAGCTGCCTGACCGCACTTCCAGCGACAAGGAGGTTCGCGCACTGAGAAAAGCGATCACAAAGGCTTTCTATGAGATCTACAAAAAAGCCTTTTTTGTATCCATGAGTCCCGGAAGCCGTCTCTCTCCCATCATGCAGATGTTCTTTAACTTCGGCTTTATGGATGTAGAGCTGCTTGGCGTGGAGCAGACCAATGCGCTGGTTCGCTTTAGCGAATCCCTCGGTCTTTTTCATTATACACATATCTACACGATCTATGAATGGCTGAAAAGTATTTACTGCGGTGAAAAAGAGCCCTCCCGCAATGAATTTGACCTGGACTATAACGGATATCTTCTGGATCAGGTCAAGCAGGAGGAACTTTCGGAGCGCGAATACACAGATCTCCGCCGTAATCAGATCGCAAAAGTGGAATTTGAGATTGACAACCTGTTTCAGTCCACCCACAAAAACGTTTCCGGCAGACTTTCGGTTTTCTGTCCGATACTATCCTCCGACGATCTGATGAGTTCCTTCGAGAAAATGGCTGCCACCGCGGCACGTCTGGAACAGTCTGTGAATAATATCCGGAGTCTCGATTATTCCATACTTTACCGCGAGGTTCTTTTCTCCGATCCGGAACACGGCATCACGCAGGAGGATCTGATGAAGGAGATCATGCCGGATATCATTCTTTTGCCCGGCGTAGGTTCCCGTTCTGTCATGTGGCAGGAAACGAGCGGTGCCCGCACAGATACACCCGCACGCTTTATATTCCCGATCTTTATGAATTCCGATCTGGATGAACAGATGCTGCTCACCATGGGACGCTACCGCTGGGAAATCTGCCGCCGCCTGCAGGGCAGCTACTGGAATGACTACCGCGTCAAATCACTGACTGCGGAGTACTATGATTATCTGCAATTTTACCGCAAAAACAAAGAGCTCTCGCCGGATGCAAAGGAAAAACTGAAGTCGGCGCTCTTACATGCCCGGAACAATTTCCGGGAGGTCTTTGTGTTGGATTATGTAAACTGGATCAAATACGAATCCCAGGGCAGCTTCCGTCTGAACAAGGTAACCCGTGATATTTTGACACGCTACTGCCCCTTCTCCCGTGAGATCCGTGAGACACTCACCAACAATCCACTCTATCAGAACGCCTTTGGCAAGCTTGAGATTGAGAACAAGAAAAAAACAAGCCGCCTGCAATCCCTCTACAAAAAGTATGAGGAAGCCGGCGGCGAGATCACCGCGGATCTCAATGAAAATCTGAGGTTCTACCAGATGTAGTTTCCTCCAGAATACGGATAAATTCTTCGGGCTGCTCGCGCACGGACCAGTGCCTGCAGCCCTTTAGTTCATAATATGTTCCCCTTGGCACAGCCTTTGATGCCCGTTTTACATCCTCTGCTGCCACCAGTGAGTCCTTTTCCCCCTGAATAAAGATCACCGGCATGGACAGACGATGCCAGTCCCGCTCATAAAAGGGTACACAAGCCTTTTTTGTGAGGGAGCTGATCTGATAATCATGCATGCTTTTATATGCATTCTCCTGTCTACATGCCTCCCACACCTCAGCAACGAGCTCCGGAGTCACTTTTTTTCTGTCCCCGATCAGCGAATAAGCTATCATCCATCTTACAAGCCACTTGTGCTTCGCCATGCGTCCATACCACACACGCATGTGCTTTTCCTTTTTCAGATACCGATAGGTCCATCTGTGAAAGGACATCCGCTTTGTCACACCCCACGGGTCGATCAGAATCAGACGTTTCACCCGCTCCGGCTCTCCCAGCGCAAACCGCACAGCGATCGCTGCGCCCATGGACAGTCCGGCCAGAGTAAAGTCCTGCAGCTCCAGCGCATCACAGACCTCCCGCAGCGCCAGCACATGCTTCTGGTAGAACTCTTCCCCTGCCAGATCTTCCGGATGTTCACTGGCACCATAGCCCAACAAATCCACCGCATACGCCGTATAATCATCATAATACAGGCGTTCCATGGTCTCCCGCCAGGTGAGCATCGCATTGTCGCAGCCTGCTCCATGCAATAACAGCAGCTTCTTTGGGCCGATCCCTTTTCTATATATATGAACTTTTCCACAGCTTGTCTCGATATCGAGTTGATTCATGGTCGTTCATTGATCCTTCCATCAGGATTTTTGCCAATCCCCTGCCGGATACCTGTTTCAGGCTTTGTATCCCGGTCACTATACAAATATCTTACATGATGTACTTCCGATGTGCAATCACAGATTTTTGTTTTGTCCATACATTGAAAAAGCGCGTTACTTTTCACACAGCAGCCAGCATTTACTGCGGGCGGCGTGCCAAAAATATATATGAACCATGAAAAAACGACCGCTGATGCGATCGTTTTTTCGAGGAGTTTAGTTATGAAAATGTTACATCTATATAGGGAATTGTTGCTTCAGCATCTCTGCTGATGGTTATACTATACCCGGAAATTGTGTCCTATATGTGAAGACTTTCTAAAAGAACTATAAAAATCCTTAATATCTTCTAAAGCATAACAAAAGATTTTTAAATATCCGTTGCAATTCACACGCCAGCCGGCTGACCTGCGAATTGCAACGAATTTGGCGATGCTTCGCATGCAAAATCGCCAAATTCATGGCTCATGTACGTTTTTGGCACGTAGCCCGCAGTAAATGCTGGCTACTGTGTGAAAAGTAACAAATATCCACATCTTCTTGTCCCAACCCCCTTGCTGTGCTATACTTATCTTAATTATATCCGTTTCAAACAGAGGGGGATTTTTACTGTGATACATAGAAAATTTATGCGCACAAGACAACTAAAACCCGGCATGCGCGTTGATCACCCGGTAGCTGACCGTCTGGGGCGTGTTCTTGTGGCGAGGGGGGCAGAATTAGATGCATACATGATCGATGCCATGCTGAAAATGGGCATCATGAGTGTTTACATACAGGAGATCACCGATGATGACGAAAATGAGCCGGTCTCTCCTGCTGCGCAGAAAAATATTGCCAGACTGCGCACGGACGACCGCGCCAAGGTCAATCTGTCAGCCAGTGTGCGCGAACGTGTTGCCCAAGGGATTCAGTATGTTTATAACAACACGGATGATCCGGCACTCATCCAGACGACCACCAGTATCGCCGACAGCCTGATGTCTGCCATTCAGGAGAATGACGCCATGGCGATCGATATCAGCGCCCTGAAGACCAGCGATGAATACACCTTTAAGCACAGTGTGGATGTAGCCACCATCTCCATGATCGTTGCCAAAAAAATGGGGATGAGCGACACCGAGATCCGTGAGATCGGCATCACCGGTCTTTTGCACGATGTGGGCAAAACAAAGATCCCGCTAGAAATACTTAACAAGCCCGGACGTCTGGACGATGCTGAATTTGAGATCATGCGCCAGCACTCGGTGTACAGTTATCGCATCATACAGAACAACCCCGACCTTTGTGACGAAATAAAGCTCGGGGTTCTTCAGCACCACGAGAAGATCAACGGAGCCGGATATCCGATGGCCGTTTCTGGGGACAAGATCACTCCCTATGCCAAAGTACTGGCTGTCGCAGACATCTACGATGCACTTGTGACGGAGCGCCCTTACAAATCGGCTTTCTCCCAACGGGAAGCCGTAGAAATGATCATGTCCATGACACAGGAGCTGGATCTGTTCGCAATGGAGAGCTTCCTGCAAAGCATGATTCTCTATCCCGTTGACTCCATCGTAGAACTGAGCAACGGTGAAAAAGCAAAGGTTGTCAAAAACAGTCCCTACTATATTTTGCGGCCTACCGTTGTCGGACTGACCTCCGGCAAAGTGTATGACCTCGGCGAAGATCTCTCCTGTGCGAATGTCATTATTCTATAGCTTCAAGCAAAAACGCCTTTCCCGCACATCTGCGGAAAAGGCGTTGTCTTTTTTCTGTTTTTATTCCATTGACTGTGAATGTACATTTTTCAACAGGAACAGTACTGCCAGCATCAAAATGACCGCGATCGGCAGACAGATCCATGCATTCTGCACAAAACCTGCAATGATGTAAGATACAAATGATACTGCTGCTGCCACGATCGCATAGGGCAACTGTGTAGACACATGGTTCACATGATTACACTGTGCACCCGCAGATGCCATGATCGTCGTATCAGAGATCGGTGAGCAGTGATCGCCACAAACCGCGCCTGCCATACATGCTGAGATGGAAATGATCATCAGTGTATGGTTCGTGTTCTGGAACACAGCAACAACGATGGGGATCAGGATACCGAAGGTTCCCCAGCTCGTTCCGGTCGCAAATGCGAGGAAGCAGCCGATCAGGAATACGACTGCCGGAAGGAAGCTCATGAAGCTGCCTGCACTGCTCTGTACAATACCGGCAACAAATTCCTTTGCGCCGAGAGAATCGGTCATTGCCTTTAAGGTCCACGCAAAGGTCAGGATCAGGATCGCCGGAACCATTGCCTTGAAGCCGTCTGCCAGACAATCCATACACTCCTTGAAATTCAGCACTTTTCTGACCAGGTATAACACAACGGTGATGATCAGTCCGAAGAAGCTGCCCAGCGCCAGTCCTACAGACGCATCACTGTTTGAAAATGCGGCTACAAAGCCCTCGCCGGAGAAAAATCCACCGGTATAGATCATGCCAATGACACAGCAGGCCACCAGACAGATGATCGGGATCACCAGATCAAGCACGGTTCCTTTGGAATCCGGCTTTTCCTCCGCCTGAATATTCGCATAGGGGCGATCCGGTGTGGTATACAGATCACCATTTTTCGCATTCGCCTCATGGGTTGCCATAGAGCCAAATTCCACCTTCATGAGCACCATGCCCACCATCATGACGATCGTCAGGATCGCATAGAAGTTGTAGGGAATCGCACTGACAAATAATGTCAGTCCATCCTCGCCCTCCACAAAGCCGCTGACAGCAGCTGCCCAGGAAGAGATCGGTGCGATAATACAAATGGGTGCAGCCGTAGCATCGATCAGATATGCCAGCTTTGCACGGGATACATTGTGCTTGTCTGTCACCGGACGCATCACGCTGCCGACGGTCAGACAGTTAAAATAGTCATCAATAAAGATCAGCACACCCAGCAGGATCGTTGCCAGCTGTGCGCCTACACGGCTCTTGATATGCTCGCCGGCCCAGCATCCGAAAGCTGCCGAACCACCTGCCTTGTTCATCAGTGCCACCATCGTTCCCAGCAATACGAGGAAGATGAGAATACCCATATTGTAGGCATCCGTCAATACGGCGATCAGTCCGCCGTTAAAGGTATGTAATACAGCTCCCTCAAAACTGAAGTTGGAGTACAACAGTGCTCCTACAACAATTCCAACGAAGAGTGAACTGTAAACCTCCTTGGTGATCAGCGCCAGCGCAATGGCCACGATCGGAGGTAACAGCGCCCACATGGTAGCATACGCTGCCGGAAGCGCCTCGCCTTCCTCTGCCGCACTCACGATCGACGGTGCGATCGCACACAAGAGCACGAAGACAGAGAGAAAACCGATGATTTTTCTTTTGTTCTGTTTCATACAAATTCTCCTTTGCATATAGATGTAAGGCTGCTGCAACGCGTTATCCCGTTACCGTTACAGAAACTCTTTCCCAATTATATATCAATTACCGCGAAAAATCTACGTTTCCGCGTTTCTTTTTCACAAAATTAAGGTTCCGGTATTACAATTCACACGTCAGCCAGCTATCTTGTAAATCGCATCGAATTTAGCAATACTTCGGATACAAAACCGCCAGATTCACAGCTCATGCCTTCTGCCCGATCTTCTCCAAAAAATCCCGCACGATCTGCGTATAAAGCGCCTCGTTGCTGTCGATGGACTGGGCGTGCTCCGCCTCCGGGAACAGATGCAGCTCGCGGTAGCCTTTTGTCGCTTCGTACATCTCCTGCGAATGGCTGCACGGAATAAAATCGTCCTTTTCGCCATGAATAAAGCAGATTGGCACTTCATTATCCTTTAACACATCCACCGGCTTCAATTCCCCATAAGAAAATCCAAAATAGCACAGACTCGCCACGCTCACCGGCTGGCAGAGCCACCTGGGCAGATGCAGCGTCTTTCCTATATTATGTGTGATCACATCCATCAGCCGGGCAAAGCCGCAGTCATTGATGATAAACTGCACCTTTGGCCGCCCCCGCAGCGCCAGGATCTGCAGCGCAGCTCCCATAGATTCTCCATGTAATCCCAAATAGATATCATCTCCAAAGCGCTGATAGACATACCGGATCAGCGCCAGCAGATCCGAGCTCTCTCTTTTTCCCATCGTACAGATGCCGCGCCGGTTGTCTCCATGGCTGCGGTTATCATAGATCAGGCAATTGTAACCCAACTGACGAAACAGGTGCACATACTTTAGGCTGCCCATGCGACTGCATGTATAGCCATGGGAAATGATCACATAACGGTTACCCGGCTCTGCCGCCGGGATATAGGTCGCATGTAAAATATAGCCATCATAGGAAGAGATCCGCCACTCCTCCTTTGCCAGCGCTTCATAATCCCGCCAAAAGCCCTGCTCCTTCATCCGCTCTATCATATCTGCTGTCGTATGATATGCGGGCCTTGCCACATAAGCTGCCAGCTTATATAAAAAGATAAGTATCCCTCCAACCAGTACCGCTATCAGTACTGCTATGATCTGCCACATCTTCATAATTATTTTTCCCCCTCATTCTTCTCCAGCCGCATCTGTCCGATGGATACCAGCGTCACCACGGCGATCACCACCTGTGTGATACCGGAGATCACATCCCAGATTGCAAAAAAATAGATCGCCCACAACACGATATTGACAAACAGGCTCCATTTAATCGCCATGATCTCCCGCGCATAATAATTGCACACCGTCAGGATGACTGTCGCTAGCACCGGAAGCAGTCCGATCCACCCCTTATTATTGACCGCCAGCCCGCAGACCGTCACCAGCACGATAAACAGATACATCAAACGCTTGTCAAAACGCCCCTTCACTAACAGGATATTTCGTGCCGTTGAGACGAGAAGCGTTGAGATCCCGCTCCACGAACCAAAGCACACGGACGAAAGGACAAGTATCAGATTTTCCGTCACCTGCATGACATAGACCTTTTTCGGATCCTTCATCAGACAGCCTGCCGTAAGCGCCAATGACGCCAGAAACGAGATCAGATTGCCGAGCAGTATTCGATTCATTCATCCATTACTCCTTCTTTGATTATCCCCTTTTTATTCTAACATAAATATATGAAATTTGCTAAGTTTTTATTGTTTCACTTGCGGTCAACCGGTCAGTCGGGTAAAATAGAGATAATCAATGTCTGCGGCAGCTTTTCGCGCGGCAGTAATTATTCGTTTTCGGAGGAACACATGATGGATAAACAACTCTTTACCAATGATGTGATCATCAGCTGGCTGCAATATTATTCACAAAATACCACTGTGGATTTAGAGCATGTCAAAATGATCGATATTACAAAGAAAAATAAAAATGTCATCCCCACTGTAGAGGCTCACAAGACAACCATGGTATTTACCAACGCCGGTGTGGATGATATCTTTTACCGCCTGTGGGACGCCGGGCTCGGTGAATGCGAGGTATGGTACAACGAAGGCTCCAACCCGGAGGGTCCGATCCTGCACAACTATGTCAAGGAAATGATCAACCGCGGCATCAATGCTTCTGCCGCCATGCTCATCATCAATCCCAAGGCACGTAACACCGCGAAGATCGGTCTTTCCAACGAACTGTTCCAGCGGGGCTCCATCCACTATGTAGGCAGTGAGATCCGCGCCATTATCTTAAGCAAAATGAACGTGGCCCCCACCGATGACATCTGTGTGATCAGCGGCGAGAGTATCGCCATCGAAGCAGCGCTGATCGCCGTGGAGGGTTCTGTGACCGCAGTGGAATACAACAAAGCCGACCGTGCAACGATGGAGGACAATGTTGGACATTTCGGTCTGCATAATGTCAACATTATTGAACACGTGGATGAGCGCAGCATGTCCGGCTGCCCGATCCCGTCACTGGTATTTCTGGTGGCATCTGCCAGTACCGAGCAGGAGCTGGCGTACCTCACAACGCTCAACCCGAATATCAATGTGGTGATCTACACTCTGGACTTCAACGTTGCTGCCAGCCTTCCTGCGACACTGGAAACATACGGCATCAACGATGTGGAGACGATTCAGGTGTCCGTATCCACCCTGAGCAGCAATCATTCCTTCAAGCAGCAGCCCGCACCGTGGATCATTACCGGGCGCGCAAGATAATACATTTTGCACACCTGAATCATTTTCTCACGCCTCAAACAGCAAGTGTTTGAGACTGTCCTGAACAGTTACATTTAAACTAAAAAGCCGTGCCAGCGCTTCGATGTTACATATCGAAACGCCGGACACGGCTCTTTTTTTCGTATAGGATACTACAGGGAGCTGATATGGGCTTGCCCACTTTGTTCCCGGAGCGGAAGCAGCATTTCACGCCCGGAATCTGCGATAGAATGCCGCTCCAATGATGATCACATAACCTATGATGCTCCACACATCCGGTATCTGACCAAAGAAGAAAAATCCCCAGATCGCAGCAAAAATGACCTGTGTGTAGTCATACACGGAGATCTCCTTTGCCGGTGCATACGTATACGCCGCCGTGATGGAGAGCTGCCCTCCGGTGGCTGCCACACCGGCTCCCAGCAAAAACAGCAGCTGCCGCATTGTCATCGGCTGATAGTTTGTCAGAAAAAACGGCAGACAGACAAGCGTCGAAAACGTTGAGAAAAACATGACGATCACCGGTCCCCTGACCCCGTTTTTTCCCAGCTTCCTGACAAAGGTATATGCCACACCGGCCCCAAAGCCGCCCAGTGTACCAATCAGTGCCGGTCCCATCGCCATCTGAAAGCCCGGCTTGATGACAAACAGCGCTCCGATAAACGCCACTGCCACGATCGCCCATTCCTTTTTGCTGGCCTTTTCCTTTAAGATAAAGATACTCATTAAGATGGCAAAAAACGGTGACAGTTTATTGAGCATATTCGCATCCGAGATATTGAGCCGGTCAATGGCATAAAAATTGCAGATCATCCCGATGGTGCCGAAAGTCGAGCGCAGAACCAGATCCGGAACATGCTCTTTTTTGATCTCGATCTTCTCCCCGCCTGCCAGCAGCATCACCCAGGAAACTGCTGCCGCCACAAGATTACGAAACAGCGTCTTTTGCATCGTGGGAAGATCCCCTGACAATCTCACAAAAGCGGTCATCAGTGAAAAACAAAGCGCCGCCAGCAGGATAAACAGGATTCCCTTACGTTTTTCTCCAGACATTTTTCCATTTTCCTCTATAACATATGCGCACGCAGCTCTTCTGCTGGCAGCGGGCTCAAATATGCAGGCGCAATATCAAATACGGTCTTGCAGCCACTCACACCTTCTTCTGAGAGACGGTTGATGGCCCGTGCAAAGGCCAGAATGACCGATGAGGTAAATTCCGGGTTGGAATCCAGCTTTAAGCTGTACTCGATCACATGCTTATGCTCCTTTTTCAGTCCGGTCACACCGGTTCTGAACACAAATCCACCGTGGGGAATCTCCGAATGCTTCTCGGCAAATTCTTCCTCGGAAATGAAATGTACGGTTGTGTCATACTCGTCAAAATAATTCGGCATCGTCTTGATATCCTGCTCGATCTGAGCAAGATCGGCACCTTCCTCAGCAACGACAAAGCACTCTCTGAGATGCTTCTGGCGCGTTGTAAGAACAGGGTTTTCACCGCTTCTGACTGCCTCAAGGGCTTCCTCCACCGGAATCGTATACTGCTTGCCATTTTTCACGCCCGGCACTCTGCGGATCGCGTCAGAATGTCCCTGACTCACGCCCTTGCCCCAGAAGGTATAGTCGCTTCCCTCCGGCAGTATCGCAGAGCCGTACAGTCTCATGATAGAGAACATGCCGGGATCCCATCCACAGGAGATGAGTGCCACATGTCCATGCTCCTTTGCCACCCGGTCAACATTGGCAAAATGCTCCGGAATCCGCGCATGTGTATCAAAGCTATCGATCACATTGAAATATTTTGCATATTCCGGTGTCTGCTCAGGAAGATCTGTGGCAGAACCACCACACAGCACAAGCACATCGATCTTTCCCTGCATCTTCTCGATATCATCTACGGAGTACACCAAAACGCCCTCTGTTGCCGGCTGAATGGACGCCGGGTCTCTTCTCGTAAAAATGCATACCAGCTCCATATCGTTATTCTGGCGGATGGCGCTTTCCACGCCTCTGCCAAGATTGCCATAACCTAAAATTCCTACTCTCATCTTATCCCCTCCGAATTTGTATTTTTATGATCAGCACCCGCCGCTCCTTTTGTCACGTGCCTGCGATCGCAGGAAACGGTGCTCTGATTGTTCTTTTTTATCAGTTTTCACCGAAAAATGCAAGTGTTTTTTATGTATCTTACTTCTCTACAGCGTTACAATTCACACGTCAGCCAGCTGACCTGTGAATTGCAACGAATTTGGCGATGCTTCGCATGCAAAATCGCCAAATTCATGGCTCATGTACGTTTTTGGCACGTAGCCAGCAGTAAATGCTGGCTACTGTGTGAAAAGTAACTCTACAGCTCCTGCCCTGCAAGATAATTGGCGAACTGCTGCGCGGTACGCCCTGAAATACCGCCATGACTGAGCTCCCATTTGTTTGCCTCCGCGCGGATCTCCTCATCCGACAAGGTCACGCCCAGCCTGCGGGCCAGCTGGATCGCAATATTGAAGTACTCCTTCTGGCTCGGCTTGGAGTAATTGATGGTCACACCAAAGCGGTGTACCAGTGACAGTTTTTCCTCCATCGTATCCGACTGGTGCATGCCGTTCTGAACCGTGACATCGTTGCGGTCAGACCAGTTTTCCTTGATCAGATGTCTGCGGTTGGAGGTGGCATAGATTAAGATATTTTCCGGTTTTGTCTCCACACCGCCTTCGATCACAGCCTTTAAGAACTTATACTCAATCTCGAACTCCTCAAAGGACAGATCATCCATATATATAATAAACTTATAATTCCGGTTCTTGATCTGTGCGATCACATTGGAAAGGCTGGCAAACTGATGCTTGTAGATCTCGATCATGCGCAGACCCTGATCGTAAAACTCATTGACGATCGCCTTGATACTCGTGGATTTACCTGTTCCGCTGTCACCAAACAGCAGTACATTGTTTGCCTTTCTACCCTCGACAAAGGCCTTTGTATTGTCCACCAGCTTTTTCTTCTGGATCTCATAACCGATGAGATCATCGAGAACGACCTGATCCATATTGTTGATCGCCTTGAACTCTACCCGCGTGCTGTTCTCCGGACAGTAAATGCGGAATGCCTTGTTCAGTCCGAACATGCCCACACCGTAGTCCCTGTAAAAGTCTGTGATGCCGTCAAAAAATTCGTTTGTATCCTTTGCTGCTGCCAGCCTGCGGCTGAGTGTCTGCACTTTTTCACTCACATTTTTGTTGTACATCAGCTCCGGCTTGCTGATGGCATGATAGTTGGACAGCTCCGTAAAGCAGTCAATGCCCAGCGCCTGCTCCAGCGGTCTGAAATCATAGTGAAACAGCTCGTAAAATGCCTGAAAATCATTTTTGGCAAAATGGTTGGCGCTGGCACCCTCGGTAGCACCGATCTTTTCACAGGTCAGGCTAAAAGGATTCTCATCCATGATCAGCACAAAGGTCAGATAATTCTGCCATAAATTTTCGTTAAATCCATAATCTGTTGCAGTCATCAGAATCCGTTTCACCTGTTTAAATACGCGGGTCCGAAGCACTGTTTTTTCCGTTGTCTGTGCCTCCAGCTGGGCGCAGATGTCTGCCAGCTGCATCAATATACTGTCCTGTGGCATATCGCCATACATAATTAATCTTGATAAAATGTCTGTCATTTTTCCTCTCCTTTTACAACTGCGTGCGTCTTGAGATACTTCACCCACCTGTCATAATGCTGCGCGTACAGGTGCACATCATCAAAGGTCAGATCCTGTGTCAGGTTGTGATCTTTATCCTCGTAAAGCTCCTGAATATTCAGGTAGAAAATGTGAATTCCATCCGTCAGCTTGGAGATCGCATAGTTCTTGTCACGAATGTTTGTATTGTTAAACACAGGGTCTGACTTGTCCTTTTTCGGGCTGACACCCATGATGGACTGTACATAGATCACTGCATCCGGCTGCCACTGGCGGAATTTTTTCAACACTTCCTTATATGCCTCCTGAAAACGTTTCGTTCCACCGGTTCCAAGCTCATTGATCCCCACCATCAGATAGATCTTGCCATAGGTGTAATGCTGCATCATATAGCTGACCGATACATTTTTTCCACTGTTCGGATCCTTCACAAATTCTTCATCTAATAGATTATAAACCGTCAGACCGGTTTTTGCAAAAAATTTTGCATTTGTCAGTCCGGAATAATCGTTCATCCCCACGATCCGCGAATCACCGATAAATACCGCGTCATCAAAATAGTCCTTTTTTACCTTCTGGTAATCGTATGCGGTCGTCAAAGGGATCTTTCCGGGATCTGTATACCAGGGGGAGTCTGTCTTCTTTTTCTCATAAGTGAGATACTCCGGCTTGATCTTTTTCGGTTTGGCGTCTTCTTTTCTGTCGCTTCCGTTGTCTGATTGAGTGTCTGCTTCTGACGAAGCATTGTTTTCCGACTGTGCGGCACTGCCTGATTGAGCGTCACTTCCCGGCTGGACGCCACTGTCTGACTGAGTACCGTCTCCCAGCGATGTACCAGACTGGTTCGCCGGGGTGTCTAAAGCAACGTCATCTGCTTCATCGCCCTTCATGATCGCCTGCTCACTCAGATCCGGCGCGCGGTTTGACGAGATCACGCCACCCAGTGCATCGCCTGCTATGATCTCCTGTGTCTCTCCACTGACCCAGCTGTTATCCTCCTGCCGGACTGCATCCTGCGCAGGCGTTTCCTGTGCCTGGATTGGCAGATGCTCGACTGCTGCGATGATCGCCCAGCTGCACAGAATACTGACCGCCAGCGGGCAGTTTTTTACGAATTTTTTTATCTTTTTCATCTTTGGTTCCTTCTTCCACTACAATTCTTCCACTAAAATCTAAAATATAAAAAGGGATTGTTTGCCCCCTGCTTGATCTCATACACGCTCAACCAGAAGATCACCAAACAGATCGGCACAAGGATGCGATTTCCTTTTAGCTTGCGATAGAGCCGCACCGGCAGCCATGTCGTGCACAGCCCGCAGATGGCAAACAGCCAGCCATATTCTTTTATATAGCGCAGCAGCTGGGCCGTGCTGACCAGCACCTGATCGGTATGGATTCCGATCATCTGTTTTAAATAAATGATCAGCTGGGAGAAATCCGTGATCTCAAATACCATCCAGCTCACAGGGATGAGTATCCACATATACAAGTGCCCGATCAGCGGATGTTTTTCTAAATACTTTCCATATACATTTTTTTCTAATACAAGTAGAACAAAAAATCCAATTCCCCACAAGACAAAATTCCAGCTTGCTCCATGCCATAGACCTGTGAGTGCCCACACGATCAATAAATTGCAGATCGTCCGCAGCTTTCCCTTGCGGTTTCCGCCAAGGGGAATATACACATACTCCCTGAAAAAACGGCCCAGCGTGATATGCCAGCGACGCCAGAAATCCGTTGCCGAACGCGCCATATACGGAACCGAAAAGTTCCGCGGAATCCGAAATCCCATCATCTGTCCCAGGCCCATCGCCATCAGCGAATATCCCCAGAAATCAAAATAAATCTGGAAGGAAAATGCCGCCGCACCCATCCACGCAACCGGCGTGGAGATGGATGAAAAACCGATGCCCTGCACCTGATTCCAAAAAATCGAGATCTTATTTGCCAGCAATACTTTGGAACCGAGCCCCAGACAAAACAGCTCCAGCCCCTGCTCAAAGGCACGCAGCCTGAGAGCGCGTTTCTTCAGCTGCGCAGACACCTCTTTGAACTGCACGATTGGTCCCGCGATCAGCTGCGGAAACATGCTGACATAAGTTGCAAATTCCAGAAACGTCCCCGGCGACTCTATCTTTCCCATATAAAGATCTGCCACATAGGAGATCATCTGAAAGGTATAAAAACTGATGCCAAGGGGCAACGTCAGCTGCAGCATCGGCATGACTTCCCTGTGCAGCAACAGATTCATGTTTTCAGCAAAAAAGTCAAAATATTTAAACAAAAACAGTGCACTTAAGTCAAACAGGAGCGCTACGATCAGCCAAAAACGCTGCCATATTTTCGAGCTACCGCTATGATCCTCATCTGACTCAGCAGACTCAGACCAACGGATCAATTCTCTGTCTTTCTGGCGGGCGATCAGCCGCGCCACACCGTAATTGACCAGAATGGATGTCATCATCAACAATATATAGACCGGCTCTCCCACCGCATAAAATACCAGGCTGCCCAGAAGGAGCACCGCGTTTCTGCCACGCTCCGGCATCACAAAATAACAGAGAAAAAATAGCGGTAAAAACCGAAAAATAAACTCCAGACTTGAAAACTGCATTTCACAAACCCCTTTATCTTTTATGTAAACCAGTGATACACTAATTGCTAAGTTTACGCCCAGAAAAGTGCAAAGTCAATCCCTTTTTTACAGGAATAATTTTTCTGTAATTATATAGACCCCGGAATTTATTTTTCGTTACTTGCAGTATCTGAAATTCCGCGTTAAAATAATTAGGAATTTAAAGTAAAGCGAGGAATTTTTATGAACAAAAAAGATATCATGGAAATCAAACGGCGTTTCAAAAAAGACAGCTGCACCTTTACGCGCATGTGCGGCTGCTATGTAAACTCCGAAAAGAATAAAGTCGTAAGCTTCGGTCAGACCTTTTTGAATCTGGAGGAAGAAGAATTTTACAAATATCTGGAAATCGCAAAAAAAGTACTTTCCGGAAATGTCGGTAACAACCTGTTAACACTGGATATTCCTCTGGAAGAAGAGTCCGCCGGCGGCAGACAGCAGTTTTTCATGGGACTTCGGGAGAGCAAACTGAAAAATGATGATCTGGTGGACCGCTTTTACGACATGGTCATCGACAGCTACGATTATGCCGGCAACTACCTGATCCTCGTATTTCACGATGCTTACGATGTCATGACAAAAACGACTGATAACAATAAATTGGACGAATCCGAGGAGGTCTACGAATATCTGCTATGCGCGATCTGTCCGGTCTCACTGTCCAAGCCCGGTCTTGGCTACCGCGCAGATGAAAACCGCATCGGTCCGCGCATCCGCGACTGGGTCGTTGGCGTGCCTGACACCGGTTTTGTATTTCCTGCCTTCAACGACC
This sequence comes from Lachnospiraceae bacterium, assembly GCA_022773965.1. GTDB lineage: Bacteria > Bacillota > Clostridia > Lachnospirales > Lachnospiraceae > W0P33-017. Next base: position 1,484 of record JALFNQ010000017.1, on the reverse strand, counting down.
GCTCCACCGACATCCACTCCCTGCTCTTCTACACAAGAGACACGAAGGAGCCTCATTCCGAATTTATGGAAAACGGTCTCGGCTGCGGTACCAAACGCACTGCCACCGAGCAGAAAAACCTGTTTTCACACATCGTAAAACATGCGCTGGGTGACAATGACGAGAACAGCAACGAAGTTCTCCTGGATCTGCAGCAAAAAATGAGCGACTACATAGAAGAAAAGGAGCTCTTTGTAGACGAAGAAACCGGCGTGATCCTGGAGGGAGACGAGCTGGCAAAGCTCATGGAGGACACCGGAATATCTGATGATGCAGCCTCCTCCATCAAGGAAGCCTATACCGAAAGCTTCAGCGATCAGCTGCCGGAGGTAGCACACCTGATCGATACCAAATCACTGGAAGCCAATGCCCGCATCCGGGAAGAGGAAGAACTTCGCGCACAGGTGGAAGAGCTGAAACAACAGGTTGCCATGCACCAGACCTCTTCCGCAGATGCCGATGAAGATACCGACGACAGCATCAAAACATACGATGTGATCCTGCGTGTCAAACCTGAAAAAGTCCCGCAGATCAAATCCCAGATGATCGATGGTCAAAAATGCCTTATCATACCCATGGACGAAAACGAGCACGCCGCCGTCAACGGCGTCAACACGACCGTCTAAAAAACTGTGCGATAAACACAAAAATACGCCGGTTCAGAGAACCTCTGAATCGGCGTAAATATTTTTGCATACCTGAATCATTTTCTCACACCTCAAATAGCAAGTGTTTGAGACTGCCCTGAACAGCTACTTCCGCGCTATAATCTGATCCGCTGCGCAAACTTTGTCAGGAAATCCCGGTTTGACGGTCTGCCTTTTTCCTTGTCGTAAGGATACGGATAATAATAATTCAATTGTGCCGCATTGATATCCCTGAACGTCACCTCGATCGCATGTCTGATCGAGCGCTCTACGCCTTCCTTTGATGCATTCCTTTTCTCTGCGATCATCGGATAGATCTCACTGGTCAGATGCGGTGGTATCCCGCTGTAATCCATCAGGATCATCACGGCATCCACGATATAGGTAAAGCCGATCTGCTTTTTCTTAAAGCCCATCTTTATCAGCTCATCCTCTACATACTGACGTTTCACATCATCATCCGCTTCTCTGCGGAAATGATCCACCTCAAGCGGCTTCTTACGGCTCTTCATCACTTTCTGATAGGGACAGATCTTTTCGATCACACTGAGCACTTTATCCGGTGAATAAGAAACATTATGTTTCTGATAAATGTAATCTGCCCCATGCTCGCGCATATAGCCCAGCATGATAGCTGAACTGTTATTTGTCACAACTGCAACAAAAGGCTTTTCCGTTTCCTGAGCCGTGAGCGCATCCAGAAAAGAAACCCCGTCACCCTCTTTCAACTCAATATCCGGTATGATCACATCCACCGTATGGGCCAGCAGATAGCCAAGTGCCTGCTGCTCACTGCCG
>JALFNQ010000260.1 GCA_022773965.1 Lachnospiraceae bacterium | reverse complement strand
ACCCCGATGCAATTATCACCATCGAGGTTATCATACCATATTTCAGGTTTGCTATTCAATCATTTTCAGGAATTAGCCGAAGCTTGCGTCCTCTGGTACTTTCAGGTCATCCGCGCTCTCGATCTCACCCAGCTCGATCAGGGCATTGATGATGTTTGTACAGCGGTCAGTCAGATACAGAGAAGAATACACCTGTGTGCCGTTTACAAGCTCTTCACCATCAAAGTAGGACATGTATCCACCGGCATTTGCAAATCGGATTTCCTCGCGTTTATGGTCTGTTCGCAGCGTCAGATTCATAGTTGCGCTGATTTCTGAAGCTCCATTCCATCCATAATCTGAAAATGCGCCTGCATCAAAATCCGCCAGCACAGCGTCAAAGAGTTTTTGCAGATCCTCCTGGGAGCCATAGACCGGATCACTGTCATAGAAATACCCTCCCCGCTCGTCGACTCTTGCATGCTCTACGCCGGCACCGATCAGCTGCCAGTTCAGCTCTTTATAGTTCATGCCAAAATAGCTGCGCTTGAGCGCTTCCGGATCATTAAACAATCCCTCGCACTGTGCCATCAGAAGCTCCTTATAGGACGCATCATTCGTTACGATCCGGTAGGAACGGGAAACTTTTTTGCCATTGTTCAGTGTATAGGTAATGCCAATATAATCATAATAGTATGCATTTTCAGCACTTGCAGAGCCATCCACATCACCGACCGTCTCCGTCCATTCCATGGCACCGTTTCGCATCTGTGCTTTCTGATCCTTGCGGTGATCGACGATCAGCTTGTGCAGTGCACGCACCTGCTCCACATCGGAGGCATCCTCATAGCTCACATTTCCATTACCCGACAAGGCAACCTGCCGGATCTCCTCGGTCTGTGGTACGTAGGATTCAATGCCAAACACATCAAACTGTAACAACCCGACTCCCACGATCAGCACTGCCACGCAGCTCACACATTCCATGGCGATCCTCTTTTTGAATACACGAAAACTCTTCTCCACAAACATCTCTGCCACAAAGAACAGAACTGCGGAACAGATCACGAGGAAGATGACAAACTTCGTTACCATGCGGTTCTGGCTGGTGTATTCGCCGGTCAGATAGGTCCAGCAGAGCGCTCCTGCCGCACCCACAACGAACGCTGTACCCCAGCGGAACACAGGCATCGTCCACTTCATGGACAGGAAATCTCCGGCACATTCGATCCGTCGCTTCTGATAAATGTACCATGCAAATGCGGTAAGGATCAGACCCACGCCCGCGTAGATCAGCAATGTGGAAATACCCTGCACATGATAGATCTGTGTGGAACCGTCCATGTAAAAACCAACTTTTCTAAGCAGATAAGCAACCGGAAACAGCGGATGACTGATCGCACTGATCAACGCTCCACTCAGTCCATAGATCATAAGTTCACCCACCGCATTAATGAGCATAACGGATGCTACATACAAAAAGTTCCAGATCATGTAGAACAGTCCGGCTGCCAGCAATTGTCCGGTAAACATTACGATGAAGCATGCAAAACCAAAAAAGAAGATCGTCTCACCGAAGGTGATGCCAAACCATGTCCACACCGCCCAGATCATGCTGTTTGCTTTTCCAAGGATCACCAGATTTGTTGCCAGTGCAGCTAAAAGCTGCGGAATAGCCATGAGCACCAGTCCGGACAGATAGTTCGTCACAAACAGTTCTGTTCTTGTCACCGGAAACGCATGGATCATATTGGCACTGCGGCTCTGATACAGATAGCCAAACACCGCGGCAGCGATGACGATCGCAGCCAAAAATACGCTGACTGGTTCGGTCATACCTGTGAAATGATCGCCCACTACCTGCCACGGCTTTGTGTCCATGCCGTTTTGCATATTATTTGAAATTTCCAGATACATCACCATCGGATGTACCATCATCAAATACACACCATAGATGACAGCAAAGGGCCAAAAGCGTGTCAGATTCTTTTTGAATATCGTCTTGTTAAAACAGGAAATCTTTGACTGCATAATCCACACCTCCCAGCTCATAGATAAAGATTTCTTCCAGTGTCAGCGGCAGCACATCTAAAAGCAGCGGGTTTGTCGCTGCCATCGCTGCCTCAGCCTCCTTGGGCTCTCCCTTGAGGATCAGGGTGTGCACACGGCCGGTGGTCGTCTGATGCAGCACCTGAATGCTGTCCGGGAGCTTTGGCATATCTCCTGCAAATGCAGCCTGCACCTTTGTCACACTGCCCTGCAGATCCGATAAGGATTTCTCGATGAGAATTTTTCCCTCGTTCATGATGCCCACATGGTCACACACATCCTCCAGCTCACGGAGATTGTGTGAGGACACGAGGACCGTCGTTCCATGTTCTGCCACATCACTCATGATAATGCTCCAGATCTGTCTTCTCATGACAGGATCCAGTCCGTCCACCGGCTCATCCAGGATCAGAAGCTCCGGTCTGCAGCAAACGGACAGCCAGAACGCCACCTGCTTTTGCATACCCTTGGAAAGGCTGCGGATGTTGCGTCTGACATCCACTGCCGGAAAACAGTCTGCCAGCGCAGAGAACAGCTCCGCGTCAAATTTCGGGTAAAGCCCCTTGTAATATTTCATCATGTCGATGGTATTTGCCTGTGTAAAATAAAAAATGTCATCCGGTATATAGGAAAATTTTGCCTTTACGGACGGATTCTCATACACATCCCTGCTGTCAATCTGCACGGATCCCTGATCCTGCTTATACACACCGGTAATATGGCGGATGATCGTGGACTTTCCGGCTCCGTTCGGACCCACCAGCCCATAGATGGCACTCTTCGGCACATGCATATTCAGATGGTTCAGTGCGCGAAATCCATCAAAATCCTTGACTACATCTGTAATACGGATCATTGCTTCTCTCCTCCCCCTGCAAGTTCTTCAATACGCTTTTTCAGAGCTTCCTTGTCCTCTGAAAGGTACAAAAGCTCCCTCACGATCTCATCAAACTCCTTTAACAACGCTTCGTTCCTCCTTCCAGTCACATCCGACTGCTCTGCCGCAAAGCTGCCCTTACCCGGAACGGTATAAATATATCCTTCTGTTTCCAATTCCCGGTAGGCACGCTGGATCGTGTTTGGATTGATGGCAAGCTCACTCGCCAGCTCCCGCACACTCGGCAGCTTCTCGTCCTTTGCGATGGCTCCTGTGATGACCAGCCTGCGCAGCCCTTCCCTAATCTGCTCATAGATCGGCCTGGAATCACGGTAATTCAGCTGAATCATGCAAACGCTCTCCTTTCCGCTTCGCCGGGCTTGTGCGCAGCGCAAATCCAACATCCACTCAACATTGCCTGCGCTGCACGGATTCCCTGCGATTCTTTTTTCTTCCTTCTTACGCTCTCACACAACCAATCGCTTCCTTCACACCCACTGTACAAAATTGTGTACTATCTGTTCTATGTGTATTAGTTGTGTTAGTACAGTTATAGCATAGTGTCTGCTATCTGTCAACCATTTCTATACAGTACGCAGCAAAAAAATCTGTGGATCATCGACCCACAGATTTTTAATAACATTACATTGTTCAATTAAAATATTATATGTGAAAAAATCGTAGCACTACATCATTTCCTGTACAACACAAAGCAATTGTCCCGACTATCATTGCCAGCCATAGTAGTAAATAAATGCTTTCCAATATGGTCGCTATCCGGGCATATTTTTTTATCTGCCGGATCTCCTCTTGCCACTCTTGTGAATTACGATACTCTTTATTACTTTTATATCCAGCAACAATTCCTTCAATATTTCTGCAATCGTCACATACTTTTTGTCCGGCATCCAATAACATACTGACATTTTCAATAGTTTCCTTGAAATTCATCTCTGTCATCCTCCAAAAATCCGAAAACGCAAATACATGACACCAACACACAAAAGTGCAACGATAACCGTGCCAATAACAGCAACCTTTATATCGTACTTCACATTTTCTTTATATGAATGGAGTCTGGCTCCAGGCCTGCTAAGCTCCACATTACTACTTGCAATATCTAATATGGCATTTTTCCATTCTAACCAATTTGCAGACATTCATTTTCTCCACTTAATATTTTCTGTTTTTTACCCAGCTATGTGGTGCACCATTTTTCTTTTTAGGGCACACTCCCGGCATAGGTCTTCCGGAAGTTTCTGATCTTGATGTCTTATGTCCACATCTTGTACACATCCATTCAATTGTCATTTTTATTTTCTCCTTTCTGTATTTATTTTTTCACCAAAATATCTTATGCTCGATAGCATTTTTTCGCAGCATAATACTAAATACCTATTTTTTCTTTTCAAAATAAGTATTGTAGGTGCGCATGTCACATCCACATACCTCTAAAAGTTGCTCTGACTGATTCCACAAAATCTCAACCTCCTGCGTCTCATCCGACGCATAGAGCTCAGCAACACCTTCCGCTATCATACACTCCTCAAACACATAATCCGGTTCGCTATCTTCACTTCCTTTAAAAGTAACTTTTGCACTATAATCAGTTACCCTTTCAATAATAACCGTTATACCAAATCCACCAATGTCGACGTATGTACCTATCATGTCATCCAAAACATATTTTCCATCCTCCTGTGTTTCATAGTCCTTGTACATATCCAAATCTACTTCAGGTGGCTCTTTTAAAACTATTACAGCATCCCCCACTTCCAATTCTAATGAACTGAAAACTTTATCAGGGTCTACTTTTGCATATAATTGTCCCGAAAATTTTCTTCCAGGAGAAATTTCTACTGGTGCAGTCGTGCCCTCCATATAATATTGGTCAACTACATATTCATCTGCGTACACATTAAACATTCCATTGCCAACCGTTGTAGAAACATCTCCTATATTTTCCACCTGATATGACACATACAACATCTTATCCAATGTTCCCTCTATATAACAAGGTTTCCATTCCGTAACACACAATCTGATAGCTGCACCATTTTCTTCATGAAGTTCAATTGCATCACCCACATAATGCTTTTCACTGGACGATGTATCAATATTATCTTCGATTATATTAGCAACATCATCCATACCTTCCTTTTCTGCTGTTTCATCTTTTTTCTCATTATTATCTATTTCTTCTGTTTCAATAGCCTTAACCTCCTCTTGATCTCCTACATCTGTCGCAATCGCTTTTTCTTGTGAATCGACTACACTATCAGAAGAATCCGAACTACATTGTACCAATAAAACCATTAAAACCAAAATAACAGCTACGATAATCAATAACTTTTTCTTTTTCATAACTTCCTCCTCACCGCTTGATACAACTTGATTTTTATCTATCCTCTGTATCCGTTATAGCGTTATATCAAGTATTATTTTTTATTATTTAATATTCTTAGTATATATTCTTTTCTTTTTTGTGTCAATAGTCTGTTGTTTGAAAATAATAATATGAATAGTCTATATTCAAAAAGGAGGCTTCCTATGTCTATCGCATCTGAAGTTGGTAAACGGATTCGTTTTTATAGGAAAATGAAACATTTAAGTCAAGAACAACTCGCTGAACTATGCAACTTTCACCCTACCTATATTGGGCAATTAGAGCGTGGCGAAAAAAATGCCTCGTTAGAAAGCGTTTTTAAGATATCCTGTGGTTTGGAAATTCCTATTACACAATTTTTAGAAGATATTGATACATTAGAACACTCATCAAATGATAATATTCCTTTAGAGATTTATCACCTATGTCTGCAACTTTCAGAAAAAAAACAAAAAACACTCAAAAAATTGTTAGATGATATGCTAGAATTTTTAGAGCAATAATGTTTTTTATTGAGCATAATATTATTTTAAGAAAATACTTTTTATATTTGTCACTTGCTATGCCCGTCTCCGCGCGGGCCTTTCTCAATTCAAGAGAACGCCATAGGCGTTCTTTCCTAAGTCAGCAACCACCAGTTCAACTGGTGGTTTGATATTAGCCCTCCAAAGGGCTATGTTGCTGCTCGCCCCAAAGGGCGGTATCGCAAGCTCTTTTACTGGTCCGCTATAAAGCGGTACTTCTCGAATCTTCTTTTCTTGATTCTTCTGCCTGCTCTTTTATATACTTTTGAACTGCCTCATCTGTGATATTACCAATTGTCTCAACATAATATCCTCTTGCCCAAAAGGCTTTATCCCATTTACTCTGCAGTTCCGGATGCCTGTCATAAATCATTAACGTACTCTTTCCTTTTAAGTATCCCATAAAACTGGAAACACTCAACTTTGGTGGTATTGCCACACTGAGGTGTACATGGTCTACGCAAACTGCACCTGCTATAATCTCCACATTTTTATACTTGCATAATGTGCTGATTATCTCTCTTACATCTTCTTTTACTTTTCCATACAGTACCTTTTTACGATATTTAGGAATAAACACCACATGGTATTGGCATTTCCAACGAGTGTGTGATATGCTTCTATTGTCCATTTGGACCACCTCCTATGTTTGAGTTTGGCTTGCGACACCATTCTCAATATAACATAGGAGGTTTTTTATTGATATCCTCACCGTTTCCACTTACACTATTCTCCCCAGCATAGCTGGGGGATT
>JALFNQ010000259.1 GCA_022773965.1 Lachnospiraceae bacterium | reverse complement strand
TCCTGCTGTGGATATGAGTCATGCCGGGAGATGGCGATTGCGATCTTCAATGGTTTTAATAATAAAAATAACTGTATTCATTACATCAAAAAGGAAGTTGAACAGGAGCGGGAGAATGCACTGGCGCTTGCTGAGGAAAATGAACGGGAACGCGAGCAGAAGGCAGCCCAGCATGAGCGTGTGATGGATACGGTTGCAAAGGTCAATACAGAGTTTGAGGATGTGAAGAATATTCTTGAGCAGCTGGCGCAGGGAAATGCCGGAAGCGCGGAGGAGAGTTCTCATCTGGCAGCAGACATGAATGAGATCACACAGTTTTGCAATACACTGAATGAGTCGATGACGGATATCATGGCTTTGATCTCGGATCTGAATAAAAATAATGAGGCAGTGATGGAAGTGGCGGATCAGACGAATATGTTGGCGCTCAATGCCAGTATTGAGGCAGCACGCGCCGGTGAAGCTGGCAGAGGCTTTGCGGTCGTCGCCGGTGAGATCAATAGTCTCGCCATGCAGTCCAGAGAGACAGCAGAGCATTCGGATGAGAGTCAGCGCAAGATAGAGAATTCCCTGAATACCATATCCGAGGAGGCAAAGGAACTGTTGTCGACTGTCTCCAAGATTTCCGGCCGTATTCAGCAGTTGGCCGCTGTCACGCAGGAAATTTCTGCATCAACGGATCAGATCTTAAACACTACGGAGCATGTAAAAAAAGAGCTGAATCATCTGACACAGTAAAAATAAAAAACGGATATGCCACACTGTGGCATATCCGTTTTTTGACATTTTATGATATTATTTTTGCGATGCAACGCTTCGCTTCATGGCCTCAAAGCTTTCCTGGCTGATCACGTGCTCAATCTTGCAGGCATCCTCCGCTGCGATGTCAGCGGGAACACCCAGACTTTCCAGATAATTGGACAAAAATTCATGACGCTCATAGATCATTTCAGCAATCTGACGCCCCTCATCTGTCAGATAGATAAAGCCGGCATCTGTGACCGTGATCTGGTTTTTCTCCCGAAGGTTTTTCATAGCGATACTGACGCTGGATTTTTTATAATTTAATTCGTTGGCGATATCTACAGAGCGCACGACGGGAAGCCGTTTGCTTAAGATCAATATTGTTTCCAGATAATTTTCAGCCGATTCATTTACTACAAGACCCATGTATCGTCTCCTCCTAATGCCATTCCGTTGGAAAAATCATTTCGTGCCGGAAATTTTCCAGCGTTTTCTAATATTTGTATATCATATCATATAATGAACAAAAAGACAAATGAGAGGCAGCTAAAAAAATGGAAAAATTCACATTGATATTTTGTCGAAAAGAGGCTACAATGTGCCTATGAAAGGTAGGAGTTTAGCGTATGAAGATCGACAAGACAGGTCTGGAAGACCGTATCATAGATGTATTTTTGAATAGTACCAATGAGCGTGGATATTTGTTTATTACAAATATGGAAACAAATGTGACGCGCTGGTCGCGTAATGCTGTGGAATATTTTCATATGCCCGGTGATTACATGTATGATGTAGATTCTTTTTGGGAAAAACGGATCCATCCAGATGACTTGACAGAGTACAAGCGTAAATTGGAACATGTTCTTTCCGGGCGCCGGGAGTGGGAATATTTCGAATACCGGATCCAAAACGGCGATGGTGAATATGTGGTTTGTACCTGTAAATGTACGATAGCAAAGGGAAAAGACGGTGAGCCGGATTATTTTTCCGGTACGATCGTGAATCGGGGTATCGGAGAGATTGTTGATCCGGTGACGTTACTGAATACAAACCAGCGCTTTGTAGAGCATTTGGAGCGGATCGTGAGAGCCAGATGGCAGGCAGTGGTGATGGATATAGAGATCAGCAAATTCAGCCGGATCAGTGTTCTTTACGGATACGAAGCAGGAGAGCAGGTATTGCAATGCCTTGCCAATCTGATCCGGGGGATTATTGGAGACCGGGGTATGGTGTATCATCTGGATGGTCCTAAATTTGTACTTCTTTTGCCTGAAATGCAGGTGGAAGAGGCAAACAGACTTTATGAACAGCTGCAGGAGCTTGCAAAAACAGAGATAGAGATTGATGGCAAACGTGGCGTTCCGATCAAATTGTCAGGTGGAGCAACTGTGTTAGAGGATTTTGACGGTACTCCGGTTCAGGTGAAGAGTACACTTGTCTATGCTTTGACCCAGTCGAAGTATGAGGGCAGAGGAGAGCTGGTCTGGATTGGTATCAACAGCGAAAAGGATCGGGACAATAATATTGATCTGCTCAGTAGGATCCATCAGAGCATTATGGATGGATGCAAGGGCTTTTACATGTGCTATCAGCCGTTGGTGGATGTGCGGACAGAGCAGATCGTTGGGGCGGAAGCGCTCATTCGCTGGCATAGCGAGAAGGATGGCGAGGTATCGCCGGGACGTTTTATCCCGTGGATCGAGGTGGATACGGTCTATTACGAGCTTGGCAAATGGATCATGCGCCAGGCGCTTCATGATGCAAATGAATTTCGCAAGGTGTTGCCGGGATTTATCATTAACGTGAATATCACGGCATCCCAGCTGGAGCGCAGGGAATTTCGTGAGGATGTGTGCCGGATCGTGGAGGAGAGCGGTTATCCGCCAAACCAGCTGTTTATGGAGCTGACAGAGCGCTGCAGGCAGCTGGATTACGGATTTTTGAAAAAGGAGATGGCGTTTTTCCATTCCAAAGGGATCAAGCTGTCGTTAGACGATTTTGGAACGGGATCTTCTTCGCTGGGGCTTGTGATGGAGCTTCCCATCGATGAGCTGAAGGTGGACATGTCCTTTGTGAAGGATATTCAGAAAAAACGCATTAATCAGGCAATGGTAAAGCATATCATCCAGTGTGCCAACAGTCTGGGCTTAAAGACATGTATTGAAGGTGTGGAAAATGAGGAGCTGAGTATTTTTCTGCGCCCCAACGATGCTTCCTACTATCAGGGCTATTATTATTCCAGGCCGGTTCCGGCGGAGGACTTTAAGCAGCTTCTGGCTTAAGCAGGAATCTTGTAAAACTTAATATTCTTCGGATTTTTTGAATGCACCTTTACGGGAAAAAGAATGGTGCTATAATAGGTGTCGATGAGGGACAATGGCGTACCAGATAGCGG
>JALFNQ010000246.1 GCA_022773965.1 Lachnospiraceae bacterium | reverse complement strand
TTATTATCCTTATATTCACGGCAGCTACCAGGATTTTGCGCAAAATCTGCAGAAACTGGCAGAGCGCTACCAAAAGCCGTTGATCGTAGCGGAGTTTGCACATCCGTTCCGCAGGAGCAAAGGGACATTTTTCAGGGAAGAGCAGGAGCGGGCAGCAGGACACCCGGCCAGCCAGAGCGGGCAGCGGGAGAGCCTGGCGCATCTGGTGGATATTATAAAAGGAGTCCCGGAGGGCATGTGTGAGGGATTTTTCTATTGGGAGCCCTTTATGCGGGTAGAACCGAATGATGAAAACGGCTGGGGTACCTTTATGGGACTGATGGATGATGACGGAAAGCCGACGGAAGGATTGGCTGTGATAGGAAAATTGTAGGCGGAGTGGATTTGACGATGCTTCGCATGCAAAATCGTTGCATTTCAGGCTGGGGTTCGAGATGTAACGAAAATATAAAAAACATGAAAAAGTGGGAAGCGTGGTCTTCCTGCTTTTATTATGTTGAAAAGTAACCGGATTTTTCATGAAAAAGCATCCGGTGCATAAAAAAAAGTTGAAGTCCTGAGGAGAATGTGCTATAATCCCCCTAGGTATTGCTGAAAGGAGCGAAAAAATTATGAAGCATGTACAGACTTTAAACACAAGAAAGTTACAGAACACTGTAAAGAAGGGCGGCTGCGGCGAGTGCCAGACATCTTGCCAGTCAGCATGCAAGACTTCCTGCACCGTAGGAAATCAGACCTGCGAGCAGTGCAAATAATCAATCATTTGCACAAAAAAGATCATCAAAGAGACCGTTCGCACTGCGGACGGTCATTTGTTGCATGTAATTATTAGATTCAGGTCGAAGCATTTACTGCTGAGACCGTGAGAACATGATACAAGAGTGCAAAAATCCCATTGCAAAGCAATTAGAAATGGATTTTTGCATCTTAATTGCGAAAGAATTGAGCAATTTAGAAAGGGATAGATACAGTGATTCATCAGTATCAGAACAATGGATATAATATCGTTCTGGATGTGAACAGTGGTGCGATCCACGTGGTGGATGAGCTGATGTACGAGGTGATCGGTTTATATGAGGAGCGTTCGCCCGAGGAGATCAAGGCACAGCTTTCTGGTAAATACACCGTGGCAGAGATCGATGAGGCACTCTCAGAGATTGAGGAGCTGATCGCGAATAAAGAACTGTTTACACCGGATGAGTATGAGGGATATATCGAGGAGCTTGGAAAAAACCGTCAGACCGTTGTGAAGGCGTTGTGCCTGCACATCGCCCATGACTGCAATCTTGCCTGCAAATACTGCTTTGCGGAGGAAGGCGAATATCACGGCAAACGTGAGCTGATGTCCTATGAGGTAGGAAAGGCGGCACTGGATTTCCTCGTTGCAAACAGTGGCAACAGACGCAATCTTGAGGTGGATTTCTTTGGCGGCGAGCCGACCTTGAATTTTCAGGTAGTGAAGGATCTGGTTGCCTACGGACGCAGTCTGGAAAAGGAACATAACAAGAATTTCCGTTTCACATTGACTACAAATGGTGTCCTTTTAAACGACGACATCATGGAGTTTGCCAACCGGGAGATGGACAATGTCGTTTTGAGTATCGACGGACGTCCCGAGGTACATAATTTTATGCGCCCGTTCCCGAACGGTTCCGGCAGTTATGATCTGGTGGTGCCTAAATATAAGAAATTTGCGGACAGCCGCAATCAGGAGCGCTATTATGTGCGCGGAACATTTACCCATCATAATCTGGACTTTGCCGCGGATGTGCTGCATCTGGCGGATCTGGGCTTTAAACAGATCTCTGTGGAGCCTGTTGTGGCACCGGAGACTGCTGATTATGCGATCCGTGAGGAAGATCTGCCCCGCTTGTATGAGGAGTATGACAAGCTGGCGCAGGAGATGATAGAAAGGCATAAAAGTGGAGACGATTTCAATTTCTTCCACTTTATGATAGATTTAGAGGGAGGCCCCTGTGTGGCAAAACGCTTATCGGGCTGTGGTTCAGGTACAGAGTATCTGGCTGTGACACCCTGGGGAGACCTCTATCCGTGCCATCAGTTTGTTGGCAACGAGAAGTTTTTACTTGGAAATGTATATGAGGGCGTAAAGCATGATGAGATTGTAGCCGATTTTAAGTCCTGCAATGTATATTCCAAGGAAAAATGCAAGAATTGTTTTGCCAGATTTTACTGCAGCGGCGGCTGCGCGGCAAATTCTTACAATTTCCACGGCAGCATCCATGATGCTTATGACATCGGATGTGCGCTGCAAAAGAAACGTGTGGAGTGTGCCATCATGATCAAGGCGGCACTCGCACAAGAAGATTAAAAAAGAGAGGAAACAAGTCATGAAGAAGAACAAGAGCGTAGCGATTCTGGCAGTCGTTCTGGCTGTCGTTGTAGCACTCGGCTATTACGCATCGATCATTCTTTCCAGCACCGGCAAGGGCGAGGGACAGAACATTACCCTGGGTCTTGATCTGGCAGGTGGTGTCAGCATTACCTATCAGGTGGAAAATGAGGATGCAACCGCAGAGCAGATGAGTGATACCATCTACAAGCTGCAGAAACGTATTGAGACCTACAGTACAGAGGCAACTGTTTACCAGAGCGGTGATGACCGTATTTGTGTAGAGATTCCCGGTGTGACGGATGCGAACGATATCTTAGAGGATCTGGGTACACCCGGTTCTCTGCAGTTCTGTGATCCCGACGGTAATGTATTTATGACCGGTGATGATGTGGTAGATGCACAAGCCGGTACTTACAAGGATAACACTGGAAATAACGCATACTGCGTAGATCTGGTGCTCAGTGATGACGCAGCAGAGACATTCTCTGAGATCACCGGAGCAAATATCGGAAAGAACCTGCCGATCATCTATGATGGAACAGTGATCAGCAATCCGACGGTGCAGTCTCAGATCAGCGGTGGACAGGCACAGATCACAGGTATGGAAAATTATGATGCTGCAGCACAGCTGGCATCACAGATCCGTATCGGTTCCCTGTCCTTAGAGTTATCAGAGTTAGAGTCACAGGTCGTAGGTGCACAGCTTGGTGCAGAGGCAATGTCTTCTGCGTTAAAGGCAGCGCTGATCGGTCTTGTACTTATTATTATTTTCATGATCGCATATTACTGGATGTTAGGTGCGGCAGCAGCAGTTGCGCTGGTGATCTACTCCACACTGACTATCGCAGTGATCTACTGGTTTGATATTACACTGACATTGCCCGGTATCGCAGGTATCATCCTTGGTATTGGTATGGCGGTGGATGCAAACGTTGTTATTTACGGACGTATCCGTGAGGAGCTCTCCGCAGGAAAGAGCGTATTTAACGCAATGAAGGATGGTTTCAAGAAGGCTACTTCCGCCATCGTTGACGGAAATGTGACCACTTTGATCGTAGCAGCGATCCTGGCATGGAAGGGTTCAGGTACTGTGAAAGGATTCGCATATACACTGGCGATCAGTATCATCATTTCCCTGATCACTTCACTGTTTGTGACCAGATACGTTGTTTATTCTTTCTACGGCATTGGCGTAAAGGATGTGAAGTACTATGGCAAGTCCAAAGAGTTTAAGACGATCGGATTTACCAAGCGCCGCCCGGTATTTTATGTGATCGCAGTTGCATGTATCGCAGCCGGATTTATCGGTATGGGTGTGCACAGCGCAAGTGGTGACGGAGCGTTGAATTTAAGTCTTGAGTTTGTTGGCGGTACATCCAATACAGTATACTTTAATGAAGAGTATACATTAGAGCAGATTGATTCCGAGATGGTTCCGCTGGTAATGGATATCACCGGTGATTCTGATGTTTATGTACAGAAGGTTGCAGACAGCAATGGTGTGATCTTCAAGACAAGAAACTTAAGTCTTGAGGAACGTGAGGCATTCAATCAGGCATTTGTTGATAAGTATGGTGTAGATGAGAATACGATCTCTTCTCAGTCCATCAGTTCAACGATCAGCTCCGAGATGACAAGTGATGCGGTAGTAGCAGTGATCATCGCAGTAATCCTGATCATGATCTACATTGCATTCCGTTTCCAGGATTTCCGTTTTGCATCTGCATCTGTGATCGCACTGATTCATGATATCCTGCTTGTACTTGCAAGCTACGCACTGGTTCGTATTTCTGTTGGATCTACATTTATCGCGGTTATGCTGACGATTCTTGGTTATTCTATTAATGATACGATCGTTGTATTTGACCGTGTACGTGAGAACATTCATGGCCGTGCCCGTGTGTCAAAAGAAGAACTGGCAGAGATCGCTGATAAGAGTGTGACACAGACTTTGACACGTTCAATCAATACTTCCGTAACGACCTTTGTTATGGTATTATTGCTCTATATCATGGGTGTTGCATCCATCAAGGATTTCTCACTTCCTCTGATGGTAGGTATTGTAGCCGGATTATTCTCATCCGTATGCATTTCTACAAACCTGTGGTTTGATATGAAGCTTCACTTCAATAAGGGTGGCAAAAAGAAATAATATTTATGAGTTGGAAGGGCAACCGGTGTTATTACCGATTGCCCTAAATGATAATAGGAGGAAAAAATATGTACACAATGGATGATATCAAGGCAGTTGACCCTGAGGTAGCAGCAGCAATTCAGGCGGAGAGTGACAGACAGAACAGCCTTATTGAGCTGATCGCATCGGAGAACTGGGTAAGCCATGCAGTGATGTCTGCAATGGGCAGTGTCATGACAAACAAATATGCAGAAGGCTATCCCGGACATCGTTATTACGGTGGATGTGAGTGCGTGGATGTGGTAGAGGAGCTGGCAAGAGAGCGCGCAAAGAAGTTATTTGGTGCTGAGTATGTCAATGTACAGCCCCACTCCGGCGCACAGGCAAATATGGCAGTGCAGTTTGCCTGCTTACAGCCGGGTGATACTGTGATGGGTATGAACTTAGACCATGGCGGACATCTGACACACGGAAGTCCGGTAAACTTCTCCGGAACTTATTTTAACATTGTACCTTATGGTGTCAATGATGATGGAGTGATCGATTATGACAATGTGATGGCAATCGCAAAGGAGTGCAAGCCGAAAATGATCATTGCAGGTGCATCTGCTTATGCAAGAACCATCGATTTCAAGAAATTCCGTGAGATCGCTGATGAGGTAGGTGCAATTCTCTTTGTAGATATGGCACACATCGCAGGTCTCGTGGCAGCAGGACTTCATCCGAGCCCCATTCCCTATGCAGATGTTGTCACCACAACAACTCACAAGACGCTTCGTGGACCGCGAGGCGGTATGATCCTCTGCGGCAAGCAGGAGACAGCTGACAAATATAAGTTCAACAAGGCAATCTTCCCCGGAATTCAGGGAGGTCCTTTAATGCATGTCATCGCTGCAAAGGCAGTCTGCTTCCAGGAGGCATTGCAGCCTTCCTTCAAGGAGTATCAGCAGGGCATTATTGACAATGCACAGGCACTTTGCAAGGGCTTGCAGTCTCGTGGTATCAAGATCGTTTCTGACGGAACCGACAACCATCTCATGCTGCTTGATCTGACTCCCTTCGGACTGACCGGAAAAGCTGTTGAGAAGCTGTTAGATGATGCGAATATCACAGCAAACAAGAACACGATCCCCAATGATCCCCAGAAGCCGTTTGTGACTAGCGGTATCCGTATCGGTACTCCTTCTGTTACCAGCCGCGGTATGAATACTGAGGACATGGACCAGATCGCAGAGGCAATCGCAATGCTCATCAAAGAGGGCGAGAGCGCAGTTCCCGCGGCAAAGGCAATTGTGAAGACATTGACAGACAAATATCCGTTAGATTAAGAGGCATAGCTATGATCGATATTAAATTTTTAAGAGAGAATCCCGATGTTGTAAAAGAGAACATCAAAAAGAAATTTCAGGATAAGAAGCTCCCGTTAGTAGATGAAGTCATCGAGCTGGATGCAAAATCCCGGGCAGCAAAACAGGAGGCAGATGACCTTCGTGCAAAGAGAAATCAGCTTTCCAAGCAGATTGGTGCACTTATGAAAGAGGGTAAAAAAGAGGAGGCAGAGACTGTAAAGGCTCAGGTGGCTGAGTTTGCTGAGCGCCTTGCAGAGCTTGAGGAGCAGGAAAAGACCTATTCTGAGCAGGTATTAAAGGATATGATGATGATTCCTAATATCATCGATCCTTCTGTTCCCATTGGAGAGGATGATTCCTGCAACGTAGAGATTGAGAAATTCGGTGAGCCGGTCGTTCCCGACTTTGAGATTCCTTATCATACGGACATTATGAGCCGTTTTGACGGTATTGATCTGGATGCGGCTGGAAAGGTGGCTGGTAACGGTTTCTACTATCTGATGGGAGATATTGCAAGACTTCATTCAGCAGTGATCTCCTATGCGAGAGACTTTATGATTGACCGTGGATTTACCTACTGTGTACCGCCTTTTATGATCCGCAGCAACGTGGTGACCGGTGTTATGAGTTTTGAAGAGATGGATGCTATGATGTACAAGATTGAGGGAGAGGATCTCTATCTGATCGGTACATCCGAGCATTCTATGATCGGTAAGTTTATCGATACGATCAACGAGGAGGAGAAGCTTCCTTATACGCTCACCAGTTATTCTCCCTGCTTCCGTAAGGAGAAGGGCGCACACGGTATCGAGGAGCGCGGCGTTTACCGTATCCACCAGTTTGAGAAGCAGGAGATGATCGTTGTCTGCAAGCCGGAGGATTCTAAGTACTGGTATGATCAGCTGTGGAAGAACACCGTTGATCTGTTCCGCAGCATGGATATCCCGGTTCGTACACTGGAGTGCTGCTCCGGTGATCTTGCTGACCTGAAAGTGAAATCCTGTGACGTAGAGGCGTGGTCTCCCCGTCAGAAGAAGTATTTTGAGGTGGGCAGCTGCTCGAATTTAGGTGACGCGCAGGCAAGACGTCTGAAGATCCGTGTGAAGGATGCCAACAACAATAAGTATTTTGCACACACTTTAAATAATACGGTGGTAGCTCCGCCCCGTATGCTGATCGCATTTTTGGAGAATAATTTAAATGCTGACGGAAGTGTCAACATCCCGACTGTTTTACAGCCTTATATGGGTGGCATGACAAAGCTTACGCCGAAGCACTAATTTACAAACAAGCTGCTGTAAGGGTCAACGTGACCCCTACAGCACTTTTTATGCATGGGTATCCTAATAGGTTTATAGGTGTTGGCAGGCTTGTGGCTATCGCTGCCCCTGCCAGGGCTTTGGCAATCGGTTATGCTCACGGGTAAATCACGCGGTAGGCACAGAGTAAAAGCAAAAGCAGCTTTTCTCTGCTGCCTTATGATTGGCAGCTTTACGCAGTCTCCGCGCGAACCCGTCGCATAAACGATGTGCCAAATCCCCGGACAGGAACAGCGATAACCACAAGCCTGCAAGCTACGTATTCTCATGCTGTAAGTGATGGGTGTGCTGCTTGTGAGAGGTCATTACTATATAGTGGATAACATAACGTAAGCACCCGGATTCTGCGGCAGGTGGTCAGACAAGCCGTTTATGCGGCGGGTACGCGCGGAGAAAGTGTATATAAGCCGGTGCTTAGGCAGCAGAGCCAAGCTGATCTTGCTTGGACTCTGGGCCGCTCGCGTGATTCACCCGGAAAGCATAATCGGTTGGCAGACCGCCTGCCGCAGAATTCGGGTGCGCCGTACGTGTAAATAATTGCAAAAACTCCTAAGATTATAACTTGAAATATAGCCAAGAATGTAATAAAATAAAAAAAATTTGCTTGAAAGGACAAAAAAGATGAAGGCTTTTCTCATACTTGAAGATGGACACATTTTTACCGGAACCAGCATCGGTTCCAAAAAGGAAGTGATCAGTGAGATCGTGTTCAATACCTCCATGACAGGCTATCTGGAGGTGCTGACAGACCCTTCCTATGCAGGGCAGGCAGTAACCATGACCTATCCGCTGATCGGAAATTATGGCATCAATTTTAGTGATATGGAATCAAAAAAACCGTGGGTGAAAGGCTTCATTACCCGCGAATTATCCAGAACGGCCAGCAATTTCCGCTGTGAGGGAAGCATTCAGGACTTTTTGGAAAAACATGATATTCCCGGTATCGCGGGCATCGACACCCGCGCCCTCACAAAACTGCTGCGTGAAAAGGGAACGATGAACGGCATGATCACTACAGATGAGAATTATGACTTAGAGAAGATCCTGCCGCAGCTTGCAGCCTATGAGGTTGGAAATGTCGTAGATGAAGTGACCTGCAGCGCGCCCTCTGTGTTAAAAGGAAATGGCAAAAAAGTAGCACTTCTGGATTTCGGTGCAAAGCAGAATATCGCCAGATCTTTGAATAAGCGTGGCTGTGAGGTGACCATTTACCCAGCCCATACACCGGCAGAAGAGATTCTTGCTGCAAAGCCTGATGGCATCATGCTGTCAAACGGTCCCGGAGACCCGAAATCATGCACGGATATCATTAAAGAGATCAAAAAGCTTTACGATTCCGATGTGCCGATCTTTGCGATCTGCCTTGGACATCAGCTTATGGCGCTGGCAACCGGCGCGGACACGCACAGACTGAAATACGGACACCGCGGAGGCAATCATCCGGTGAAGGATTTAAAGACCGGACGGGTATATATTTCTTCACAGAACCATGGCTATGTAGTCGATACGGACAAGCTGGATCCGTCTGTTGCAAAGCCTGCGTTTGTGAATGTCAATGACGGCACAAACGAAGGGCTGGAATATGTCGGAAAACAGATCTTTACCGTGCAGTTCCATCCGGAGGCATGCCCCGGACCGCAGGACAGCGCATATTTATTTGACAGATTTATTGAGATGATGGGAGGAAACTAATCATGCCGAAGAATAAAGATATTAAAAAGGTACTGGTGATCGGCTCCGGTCCCATTGTCATCGGACAGGCGGCAGAGTTTGACTATGCAGGCACACAGGCTTGCCGTTCCTTAAAGGAGGAAGGCATCGAGGTATGTCTGGTAAACTCAAACCCTGCGACGATCATGACGGATAAAAATATCGCGGATCAGGTCTATATTGAGCCACTGACTGCGAAGGTATTAGAGCAGATCATTTTGAAAGAAAAACCGGACAGTGTGCTGCCCACGCTTGGTGGACAGGCAGGACTGAACCTCGGTATGGAGCTGGCAGAGAGCGGATTTCTGGCAGAGCACGGGGTGCGCCTGATCGGAACGACCTCAGAGACGATCAAAAAGGCAGAGGATCGTCAGGAATTTAAGGACACCATGGAAAAGATCGGTGAGCCGGTAGCAGCTTCCCTTGTGGTAGAAAATGTAGAAGATGGTATTAAGTTTACAAATACGATCGGTTATCCGGTCGTACTGCGTCCTGCGTATACACTGGGCGGCAGCGGCGGCGGAATCGCCCACAATGAAACGGAGCTCATCGAGATCCTTTCCAACGGACTGCGTTTAAGCCGTGTGGGACAGGTGCTGGTAGAGCGCTGTATTGCAGGCTGGAAGGAGATCGAGTATGAGGTGATGCGTGATGCAGCCGGTAACTGTATCACCGTATGTAACATGGAAAATATCGACCCGGTGGGCGTTCACACCGGAGATTCCATCGTTGTGGCACCGTCACAGACGCTGGGAGACAAGGAATATCAGATGCTGCGTACATCAGCGCTGAACATCATTACCGAGCTGAACATTACCGGTGGATGTAACGTACAGTATGCATTGAAGCCGGATTCCTTTGAGTACTGTGTCATCGAGGTAAATCCCCGTGTCAGCCGTTCTTCCGCGCTGGCAAGTAAGGCGACCGGTTACCCCATCGCAAAGGTAGCTGCAAAGATCGCTCTGGGCTATACGCTGGACGAGATCAAAAATGCCATCACAGGAAAGACCTACGCGAGCTTTGAGCCGATGCTGGACTACTGCGTAGTCAAGATCCCCCGGCTGCCCTTCGATAAATTTATTACGGCAAAACATACGCTGACCACGCAGATGAAGGCGACCGGAGAGGTCATGAGCATCTGCAATAACTTTGAAGGTGCATTGATGAAGGCGATCCGTTCCTTAGAGCAGCATGTAGATTGCCTGAGATCCTACGATTTTTCTGCACTCAGTGAGCAGGAGCTGCTGGAGCGCATGAAGATCGTGGATGACCGCCGGATCTATCTCATTGCAGAAGCGATCCGAAAGGGCATCAATTATAAGACCATCCACGATATCACACAGGTGGACGAGTGGTTTATTGATAAAATTGCCATCCTTGTAGAGATGGAAGAGCGTCTGGAAAAAGAAGAACTCACACCGGAGCTTTTGGCAGAGGCAAAGCGCATCGAATTCCCGGACAATGTCATTGCGAGACTGACCGGAAAGACGGAGGAAGAGATTAAAAAGCTGCGTTACGACAATGGGATCTGTGCAGCCTTCAAGATGGTTGACACCTGTGCTGCTGAGTTTGCCGCAGAAACACCATACTATTATTCCGTATTTGGCAGTGAAGATGAGGCAGCGGCAAATACGACCGAAAAGAAGAAAAAGGTACTCGTACTCGGTTCCGGCCCCATCCGCATCGGACAGGGTATCGAGTTCGACTACTGCAGTGTGCATGCTACATGGGCATTTGCAAAGGCCGGATATGAGACGATCATCATCAATAACAATCCGGAGACCGTCAGCACGGACTTTGATATTGCAGATAAGCTGTATTTTGAGCCGCTGACACCGGAAGATGTGGAAAATGTTGTAAATATTGAAAAGCCGGACGGTGCTGTGGTACAGTTCGGTGGACAGACCGCCATCAAGCTGACAGAGAGTCTGCAGAAGATGGGCGTGCCGATCCTCGGAACAGCTCCGGAGGATGTGGATGCGGCTGAGGACAGGGAGTTGTTTGACCGCATTTTGCAGGAGACAGAGATTCCAAGAGCAGCGGGTGGAACTGTATTCACCGCTGAGGAGGCAAAAAAGGTCGCAAACGAGCTAGGTTATCCGGTGCTTGTTCGTCCTTCTTATGTGCTGGGCGGACAGGGTATGCAGATCGCATATTCCGATGAAGAAATCGAAGAATTCATGGAGATCATTAACCGGATCGAGCAGGATCATCCGATCCTCGTGGATAAATATCTGATGGGTAAGGAGCTTGAGGTGGATGCAGTATGTGATGGTACGGATATCCTGATTCCTGGTATCATGGAGCATATTGAGCGTACCGGTGTCCATTCCGGCGACAGTATTTCCGTATATCCGGCACCGACTGTCAGTGACGAGGTGAAAGAGACGATCGCAGAGTACTCCCGCAGACTGGCAAAGGCATTGCATGTCAAAGGACTGATCAATATTCAGTTTATTGCCGTTGGAAATGAAGTATATGTGATTGAGGTAAATCCGAGATCATCCCGTACCGTTCCTTATATCAGCAAGGTGACAGGTATTCCGATCGTGGATCTGGCTACCGATGTGATCCTTGGAAAGAAGATCAAAGATCTCGGCTATGAGC
Organism: Lachnospiraceae bacterium; assembly: GCA_022773965.1. Lineage (GTDB taxonomy): Bacteria > Bacillota > Clostridia > Lachnospirales > Lachnospiraceae > W0P33-017. The sequence continues at coordinate 313 of JALFNQ010000246.1, read as the reverse complement.
CCGGATTGCAGCCGGCAGCTGACTATTTTGCTATTAAGATGCCGGTATTCTCCTTTGAGAAGATCCGTGGGGCAGAGATTTCCCTTGGACCGGAGATGAAGTCCACCGGTGAGTGCCTTGGTATTGCAAAGAATTTTGATGAGGCGCTGTATAAGGCATTTCTGGGCGCCGGTGTGGAGCTGCCGAAGCATAAGCAGATGATCATCACAGTCAAAAAGGCAGATCAGCCGGAGGCGGCAGAAGTAGCAAAACGTTTTGAGGCACTGGGATATAAGATCTATGCCACCAGACATACCGCAGAGTATTTGAAGGA
>JALFNQ010000237.1 GCA_022773965.1 Lachnospiraceae bacterium | reverse complement strand
ATTGAAAGAGAGCACAAAGACAGCGCGGATCGTCACCCGAGAGGAAATGCAGCAGTTTTTAGGAGCATTGAGCCGCCAGAGAGACCGTTTATTATTTGAGTTGCTCTATGACACCGGGGCACGGATCCAGGAGGCGCTGGATCTGGAGCTTTCGCTGCTGCCAAAGCCGGAAGCAGGGAAAAACGTAGGTGTCTTTCGCCAGATCCGTTCCAAGGGAAAACGGAGGGATCTCTATGTACCCATGCCGTTGATCTGCGCACTGAATGCTTTTGCAGAGCAGGAAAAAATGACTGATCCGGACAGACAGTATCTGTTTGTCGCAGAAAAGGTCAATTATGCAGGACGCCAGCTGACCTATCATGCGGCTTATGATATCATGCGGCGCACACAGCAGCAGCTGGGTCTGGAATTTAGTTTTCATGACCTGCGCCACACATTTTGCACAGGATTGATCGAAAATGGTGTGGATGTCAGTATTGTCCAGCAGGTCATGGGCCATGCAAATCTTTATACAACGAAGCGTTATGTCCATTTGTCAGACCGCTATCTGATGGAAAAAATGAATGCTTACTGGGCAGGCCGGGAAGGAGGTGTGCCTGATGAAGCGACCGAAAGGAGATGAGATCTGCTGGAGCTTTCCAGAGACAGATCCGGATAAACCGTGGAAAAAGAACTACCGGTTCGACTTTTCCTATATTCACAGCGTGGCACTGCGAAAGGAATTGCAGGACTACATTTGGGGCTGTTATCGAAATGGTGATAAAAAGCTTGCGACACTGCGTCAGGAGCACAGCTGGTTCAAATACTACGAAGCATGGCTTTCTGACCGCGGGATCACTTCCCTCGCCCGGGTCAGACGGGTGGATGTGGAAGGCTTTCTCACATATCTGCATACATGTATATCGAAAAGAACGGGTCGCCAGCTCCGTCTGATCACCCAAAAGCATATTTATGATACTGCGCGGGGAATTCATCTGTGGCATGCGGTTCACAAGGAAACATACGCGGACTCTCTGCGGGCATTTCCTTCCGATGTTTATCAGAAAATAAACCGGATCACGCCCCTGGAAGCTGCTTCAAGAGATGATGTGGCGCGGTTTTTACAGTGTTTGGAACAGACAGACAATCCCTGTCTGCGCTGCGGTGGAAGGATCCTTGCTGAGACGGGATTGTCTGCCTGTGATCTGCTGGATCTGCGTACAGACTGTATTCATACGGATCACACAGGTGCGCATCTGCGCTATTACCATCATAGAAAACGGCGGTATTGTGTCATTCCGGTCAGTCAGGCCTGTGTCCGTGCAGTGCAGACATTGATCGGGCAGACAGAGGCGCTGCGGTCAGGCGCAGAACAACATCTGTTTTTGTATTTTGACAAGCGTATGCAGGTGTGTACGCCCTCGCCGGATGTGTTTCGCTATTGGATGCGCTGCGCCCAGAGGGCTGGAGGGGGTGAACATGCGGATGCCTTGCAAGAAGCAGCTACGGCATGCAATATGCCCCATGAAGATCTGATGACGGCCACAAGGCTGCGGCAGGCATTGTTTTACGATATGTGGGAACAAAAGGTGCCCTATATGGTCATACGGGAGCTGGCGGGTGTTCCCCTGTTTTCTGAGAGGGGGAGTATTGTATGAGTGCAGTAAATACCTATGTATGGCAGGCATCTGAGGCAGGGAAGATTTTGCCACAAGGGAATGCGTGCGAAGAACAGAAAAAAGCAGAAAAAATGTGGGAAAACAGAACCTGTGCCCAGGGCTTTGATTTTGACGCGGATGACTGGTATTTCGATGCATATGCACCAAAAGGTGCGCAGCATGTCGATAAAATCCATATTCATTTTACGAATCTGGCAGGAGATCAGGTGAAACACCTGCTCAAGCAATATGCAGCGTGGAGGCTTGGCCGGGTGCGGCCGGTCACTGTGCGGCTGGAGCTGCATACGCGGCTGAATTATTGGCAGCGTTTTTTGCACATGCGCCGGATCGGGGATCCCCGGAGATTTGGAAATGAAGAGCTGGAACAGTTTGTGCGGTGGTTGCGCCTGCAGGAGCTTTTAGGAAATGTGTGCGAACGGATCATCCATACAGTCATTCGCTTGTTAGCCA
>JALFNQ010000227.1 GCA_022773965.1 Lachnospiraceae bacterium | reverse complement strand
GGGGGCAGAGGATAAGCTGGTACAGCTGGAGTACGAATTGTTCCGCCAGCTGCGTGAAAAGATCACCGGTGAGGTGGCACGCATCCAGAAAACAGCCAAAGCAGTTGCGGGGCTTGATGTGCTTCTTTCCCTTGCAAAGGTAGCGGACAGCAATCATTACTGCCGACCAAAGCTCAACGAAAACGGTCTCATCGACATTCGTGATGGACGTCATCCGGTAGTGGAAAAGATGATCAACAACGATATGTTCATACCGAATGATACTTATCTGGACAATGGAAAAAACAGGATTTCCATCATCACCGGACCGAATATGGCAGGAAAATCTACCTATATGCGACAGACTGCACTGATCGTGCTCATGGCACAGATCGGCAGCTTCGTGCCGGCGACAAGTGCGAAGATCGGTCTGGTGGATCGGATCTTTACGCGAGTGGGGGCCAGCGATGATCTTGCCAGCGGGCAGAGTACCTTTATGGTTGAGATGAATGAGGTGGCAAACATTCTGCGCAATGCAACCTCCAACAGCCTGCTGATCCTGGATGAGATCGGACGAGGCACCTCAACATTTGATGGATTATCCATTGCATGGGCAGTGGTGGAGCACATCAGCAATCCGAGGCTTTTGGGGGCAAAGACATTGTTTGCAACGCATTACCATGAGCTGACGGAGCTTGAGGGTAAGCTGGATAACGTAAACAATTACTGTATCGCCGTAAAGGAAAAGGGCGATGACATTGTATTTCTGCGCAAGATCGTCAAGGGCGGTGCGGACCGCAGCTATGGAATACAGGTAGCAAAGCTGGCAGGTGTCCCGGATTCCGTGATCAACCGCGCAAAGGAGATCTGTCAGGAGCTGATCGACAACAATATTACCTGCGGAGTGGAAAGTATGGCTCCGGAGAAGCGCACACACCAGAAAGTCAAAAAGCTGGATGAGGTAGATAAAAACCAGATCTCACTGTTTGACACCGTTCATGATGATGAGATCATTGAAGAGCTCAAGCAGCTGGATCTTGGAAACTATACGCCCATAGAAGCGCTGAATAAGCTGTATGAGTTACAGGGAAAGCTGAAAAACCGATGGTAGCATAAAAGGAGAAGTATATGCCGGATATTCAATTACTTGATGAGGCCACAATCGAGAAAATAGCCGCCGGAGAGGTGGTCGAACGCCCTTCTTCGGTCGTTAAGGAGCTGGTGGAGAACGCGATCGATGCAAAAGCAACGTTTATTACCGTTGAAATCAAAGAAGGCGGTACAACATTTCTGCGCATTACGGACAATGGATGCGGAATTGAAAAGGATCAGGTCCGCCTTGCATTTTTACGCCATTCCACAAGTAAGATCCGGTCGATGGAAGATTTGCTGTGCGTAAAATCGCTTGGTTTTCGCGGTGAAGCACTGGCGAGCATCAGTGCGGTTGCACAGGTGGAGCTGATCACAAGACCCCGCGGAGCGCTGACCGGGGTGCGCTATCTGATCGAGGGTTCAAAGGAAAAATCCTTTGAGGAGGTCGGTGCACCGGAGGGAACGACATTTCTTGTGAGAAATCTCTTTTTCAACACACCGGTACGGAGAAAGTTTTTAAAATCGGCTCAGACAGAGGGCGGCTATATTGCAACGATCATGGAGCGGCTGGCTCTTTCGCATCCGGAGATCTCGTTTCAGCTGATCGTAAATAATCAGCCAAAGCTTCACACCTCCGGCAACTGTAACCGGAAAGACATTATTTTTCACATCTATGGTAAGGAGATTGCGTCAAATCTTCTCGCCATTGATAGCGAAAAAGACGGCATCCATGTTTCCGGTTTCATAGGAAAACCGGTTATTTCCAGAGGAAACCGCAATTTTGAGAACTATTATATCAATGGCAGATACATGAAGAGCAATGTGGTGGCGAAGGCCATCGAGGAGGCGTATAAGCCTTACCTGATGAACCGCCAGTATCCCTTTACCGTGCTCTACATCACAATGGATGAGGAACTTTTGGATGTCAATGTGCATCCCACAAAGATGGAGGTACGTTTTTCAAATGGAGAACAGCTCTATGCCACTTTAATTGAGCTGCTGCGTGCCACTTTACAGGGACGTGATCTGATTCCCGAGGTTTCCGCCGGCTCAGAGAAAACCCGCGCGAAACGTGAGAACGGAGCAGCGCAGGCTCCGAAAAAAGCGTTCCCCCAGCCCTTTGAGCGCAGTCGGCTGGAACAGATGCCTGTAGATGGATCCCCCCGGATGCATCCGGTTTCAGAGGAAAAAAAAGCAGATATCCGGGCATCGATCCGCACAGACAGCCCTTATGAGATGAAATATGCACCGCGCCCTTTGCTCAGGGAAGAACAGGAATACACAGCACAGGAACAAAAAGCGGAGTCGCAGGCCGGGCGCACACAGGAGCCCATACCGGAAAGCAAAGCGGAGTTACAAGCTGTGCACAAACAGAAACCGACACCTGAAAGTAAAGCGGAAATCGGAGCGGAACTTTCAGGCGCGGACACACCGGCAGTTACTGGGCAAACACAACGTTCAGAAAAAGTGCGTCCTGCGTCAGAGCCGGCGCCCAGACAGCTGGAGATGACCGAGGTTTTCCGTGAGGAGAACGGCTATCAGACAAATTTCATAGAGGAAGTAAAAAAAGCGAATATCCGGATCATCGGCCAGCTTTTTGACACATACTGGCTCACCGAGATGGAGGACAAGCTGTATATCATTGATCAGCATGCCGCCCATGAAAAGGTACTCTTTGAGCAGAATATGAAGGCCTTTGAGAATCGTACCTACACCTCGCAGCAATTGAGCCCGCCCATCATTTTAAGCCTGACCATGCAGGAGCAGAACGCGCTGAAAAACAATCTTGAGGAGCTGACAAAGCTTGGATTTGAGATCAGCGAGTTTGGCGGAAATGAGTATGCGATCCGGGCGGTTCCGGACAATCTGTATCATCTGGATGCAAAGCAGCTGTTCTTTGAGCTTTTGGACGATATGGTGACGGAATCCGGGAGTGGAAGGGCGACCACAGAGATGATCTGGAATAAAGTAGCCACTGCTTCCTGCAAGGCGGCGATCAAGGGGAATCAGCGCATCACCCGTCAGGAAGTGGAGGCACTCATTGAGGAGCTGCTTACACTGGACAATCCGTATCATTGTCCCCATGGCAGGCCGACGATGATATCCATGAGCAAATATGAAATAGAAAAGAAATTCAAGAGGATCGTGTAAAACTATGAATGATAAAAATGTGGTCATATTGACAGGGCCGACAGCGGTTGGAAAAACAGCGCTATCAATTGCACTGGCAAAAGCACTTGACACAGGAATCATATCAGCGGATTCCATGCAGGTGTATAAGCATATGGATATTGGATCTGCAAAGGTCACGCCTGAGGAGATGCAGGGCGTTCCCCATGCGCTGGTTGATGTGTATGAGCCCGGTGAAGAGTTTCATGTGGTGCAGTTTCAGCACGATGCCAAGGCAGCCATGGAACGGCTCTGGGCACAGGGGCGGCTTCCTCTTGTCGTTGGCGGCACCGGATTTTACATTCAGGCATTACTCTATGATATAGACTTTACCACGGAGGATGCCGACCGGGCCTTGCGGGAAAAATATGAAAATCTGGCAGCCACACAGGGGCCTGATGCACTTCACGAGATGCTGCGCACCGTTGATCCCCAGTCTGCAAAGGATATTCATCCAAACAATGTGAAACGTGTCATTCGTGCACTGGAATTTTATGAGAAGACAGGTACGCCGATCTCGGCACACAATGAGAAGGAACGCGCAAAGAAGTCACCTTACGGCTTTGCCTATTTTGTATTGACAGATCAACGGGAACGGCTCTATGCCCGCATCGATGCCCGGGTGGACGCCATGATGGCGCAGGGGCTGTTGGATGAAGTGCGCGCATTAAAAGAGATGGGGTATACCCGTGACTGTGTTGCGATGCAGGGACTGGGTTATAAAGAGCTGCTAGCTTATCTGGATGGGGAATGCTCTTTGGAGGAAGCAGTCTATATCATCAAGCGCGATACACGCCATTTTGCCAAGCGTCAGCTCACCTGGTTTCGCAGGGAGCGGGATGTGATCTGGGTGGATAAATCTTCATTTGACTACGATGATGAAAAAATTTTAAAATACATGTTGGAAGAGATAGAGAAACGAGGACTGAACGAATGGAAATGAACATTAACTTACAGAAAATTTATGAGGAAATGGGCATTGAAAAGCCTGTGTTTGACTTTGGAGAATCGATTGCAAGGGAACTGGAACCGCGGTTTCATGAGATTGATGCAGTTGCTGAATATAACCAGCTTAAAGTCATTGCAGCGATGCAGAAAAACCGTGTGAGCGCCGAGTGCTTCAATGCTTCAAGCGGATATGGTTACAACGATCTGGGACGGGATACACTGGAGCAGGTTTATGCAGATGTGTTCCATACACAGGCGGCACTGGTGCGCCCGCAGATCACCTGCGGCACACATGCACTGGCGTTGGCGCTCATGTCAAACCTTCGTCCGGGCGATGAGCTGTTATCGCCTGTCGGCAAGCCTTACGATACCTTGGAGGAGGTGATCGGCATCCGTCCGTCCGTTGGTTCTCTGGCAGAATATGGCATTACCTACCGTCAGGTGGAATTTTTGCCGGATGGCGGTTTTGATTATGATGGGATCAAAGCTGCCATCAATGAAAAGACAAAGCTTGTGACGATCCAGCGCTCGAAGGGTTATCTGATGCGAAAAACCCTGTCCGTGGCACAGATCGGAGAATTGATCGCATTTGTCAAGAGCATCAAGCCGGATGTCATCTGTATGGTTGACAACTGCTACGGAGAATTTGTCGAAACGATCGAGCCCAGCGATGTGGGCGCGGATATGGTGGTCGGTTCGCTGATCAAAAATCCGGGCGGCGGTCTTGCACCCATCGGCGGATATATTGCCGGAACGAGGGAATGTGTGGAAAATGCGGCTTATCGTCTGACTTCGCCGGGACTTGGCAAGGAGGTTGGCGCTTCCCTTGGGGTAATCCAGTCCTTCTATCAGGGACTGTTTCAGGCACCGCTTGTTGTCAGCGGTGCGCTCAAAGGGGCCATTTTTGCGGCAAATCTGTATGAACGCCTTGGTTTTACGGTATTGCCGGACAGTACCGAAAGCCGTCATGACATCATACAGGCCATCGCGCTTGAAACGCCGGAACGTCTCTGTGCATTTTGCGAGG
>JALFNQ010000198.1 GCA_022773965.1 Lachnospiraceae bacterium | reverse complement strand
TATGCTTCTATTGTCCATTTGGACCACCTCCTATGTTTGAGTTTGGCTTGCGACACCATTCTCAATATAACATAGGAGGTTTTTTATTGATATCCTCACCGTTTCCACTTACACTATTCTCCCCAGCATAGCTGGGGGATTGGGATTTTCATTCAAAAAATCCCAGGCAGCTTAGCCGCCCGGGATTGAAAATTCACACAATATGTAATTCTTACGATGCATCTCTACATCTGGAAGAAATTCATCTCCTCATTTAACTGCTCAGAGAGCACCTTCAGGTTACTAGCTGCCTCTGCCAGCATATTGATCGTCGCATTCAATTCTTCCATGGAAGCTGTTGTCTCCTCTGCAGAAGCCGCATTTTCCTGTGAAATTGCAGAAAGGTTGGAGATCACATCCACTACCTGTGCCCTCGCATGATCACAGGAGCTTGCATTGCCGCGGATCACACTGGTTCCTTCACGGGATACACTGATACCATCGCTCACCTCATTAAAGCGCAGCTTCGTATCATTCAGCTTCTGCTGCTGCTCAGCAACCAGACCTTCTGCCTCCTGCATGACAGCCATTGTCTGCTCTGACTCAGCAAGCAACGTATCGATGATCTGCTGGATCTCTGCTGCTGCCTCATCCGACTGAACTGCCAGCTTCTGGATCTCTCCTGCCACCACAGCAAAGCCTCTTCCAGCCTCTCCTGCACGTGCAGACTCAATAGACGCATTCAGTGACAGTAAGCTCGTCTGATCTGCAATCGATGTGATCAGTGTGGCTGCTGCCCCGATCTTCTCAATAGAAGCATTTGTCATACGGATCTGTTCGCCGATCCTTGCGATGGCTGCTGTCGTGCGGTCATTAGACTCACTCAGCTGCTGCATCGTAAGTGTAGACGCATCTCCTGCTGCCGTCATATTCTGTGATGTATTTGTCAGACTTCCGACATTATGTACAATACTCTCAATGACCTCGCCCATGGTCGCAATCTCCTGAGAAGCAGTCTCAATCTCTTCTGCCTGTGATACAGCGCCCTTTGAGATATCCTCCACCGCACGGCTGATCTCATCGGCAGCTGCTGAGGACTGCCCGGCCATCTCATCCAATGAATTGCCGGAATTATACAGCGTATCTGAGGACTGCTTGAGATCGCCTACAATGGTGCGCAGCTTTTGGATCAATGTCTCTAATGCATTGCCCATCTGGCCCAGCTCATCTCCACGCCTGAGTACGCAATGATCTACATCCACATTTAACTTTCCGTCTGCCACCTCTAACAGAGCGCGTCCTGTTGCAACAGTCGCCTTTGCAATACCGCTTGCGATCAGATAGCCTGTCACAAGACAGATCAGCAAGACAAAAATAGCAATCAGTATCAGATGACTCACCTTTGTATTGATATACGCTGTGATATCCTCACTCGGACGCCCCGCAAACATAGCTCCCACCAGCGTTCCATCTGCATTGGTCAGTGGAATGTAAACTGCATAGTAATCTTTGTCCATGATCCTGATATCACTTGTTCTGTAAACCTCGCCCTTCTGCATGGTCGCCCACACATTGTCATCAATATCCGTTCCGACCGGACGGGAACCATCAGCATTCTTCAGGGAGGTGACCATACGTGTCTTTCCCCAGCACAGTGTCAGATCTGCATCGGATCCGTCTGTATATCCATCCAGTGCATCCTCGGACGGGGAGATATTCTCATCGCCCTTATAGATGCAGCCATCCTCGCCGAGACTGAAGTCTCCTTCCATGAACTCATAAGAGCCTTTGACACCCTCACACAAGAGAACCAATCCATCGATTGCTTCCTCCTGCATACCATCGATCATCGAGCTACGCGCGAACAAAACGATCACCATCATCGTCACGATCACAGGAACCACTGCCAGCATAACCAGCTTTGCCTTGATTCCCATTCCTTTATTCTTAGAACGGGTCTTTTTCGGAGACTTTTTTACCGCCTTGTCTTCCTTCTCGTTGTCTTCCGGCAAGATCTGTTGTTCCATCGTCTGTTCTTCCATATTCTGCACATCATCCATATCCATTGCTCTCCTTTACTAAAGAATACTGTGCCTACATACTTCATATTCTATAAAATCCACCGCTCTAATGCAACTGTTTTTCACAAAAACAAAGGGATTTTTCGCATTTTTTTGTAATATTCATCCAAAAAACAAGCGTAACTATTCAGTACCTTCATAGTTACGATGAATCGGGCAATGCTTCGCATTCAAAATTACCCGATTCTTGCAGCCACTACACTTTCTTACGGACTCAGCAGTAAATGCTTCGCCCTGTCCTGAATCGTTACAAACAATCTTATAACTGCGTCTCAACAAAAATATCATAAATAGAGCGGATCGCACGCTCAAAATCATCGTTGCTCACGCCGATGATGATATTCAGCTCACTGGAGCCCTGATCGATCATTTTGACATTGATCTGTGCATGTGCCAGTGCGGAGAAAATCCGTCCTGCAGTGCCACGGGTTGATTTCATGCCACGTCCCACAACTGCCACCAGCGCCAGATCGCCCTCAATCTCAATCGTATCCGGATTGGCATATTTATGGATCGCAGAGAGCACCTGCTGCTCTTTGCCCTCAAAATCCTGGCGCTGTACAAATACCGTCATCGTGTCGATACCGGAAGGCATATGCTCAATAGAGATATCATAATCCTCAAATGCCTGCAGCACCTTGCGGCAGAACCCTACCTCAGAGTTCATCATATCCTTGTCCACATTGACCGCAACAAAATCACGGAGTCCTGCAATACCGGTAATCGTGTACTCCGGCTGATGACAGGTACTCTCCACGATCATCGTACCGGGCTCCTCCGGTGCGTTGGTATTCCTGATATTGATCGGAATGCCCTCCTTGCGCACAGGGAAGATCGCGTCCTCGTGAAGCACGCCTGCACCCATGTATGACAGCTCGCGAAGCTCCTTATAAGTGATCGTGTGAATGACCGCAGGATTATCAATAATGCGGGGGTCGGATACTAAAAATCCGGACACATCCGTCCAGTTCTCATAAATCGTTGCATGCACCGCCCTGGCTACGATCGAACCGGTAATATCAGATCCACCCCGGGAAAAAGTGTGTACTGCACCGCTCTCCTTCGCGCCGTAAAATCCGGGGATCACGGCACACTCGCATTCCTCCAGTTTCTTTGAGAGCACTTCATTCGTCTTATCTGCAAGGAAATTGCCCTCCTCATCAAAAAAGATAACTGTAGCAGAATCAATAAATTCATATCCCAGATACTCCGCCATAATAATACCATTCAGATATTCACCACGGCTGGCTGCATAGTCAGAGCCTGCCTTTTCCTTAAAATTCTTTGCAATGGTCTTGAACTCCTCATCCAAGGATAAATTCAGATCCAGTCCCTTAATGATGGAATCATAACGGTCCTTGATCTTTCCAAGCTTTCCGGAAAACTCCTTTCCCGACTCAGCAATGCCATAGCACTCGTACAGCATATCAGTGACCTTGGTATCCTTAGCATTTCGCTTGCCAGGAGCACTCGGGACAACGTATTTACGTGACTCGTCCGCACGGATGATCGCCCCTACCTTTTTGAACTGCTCCGCACTTGCAAGGGAGCTTCCACCAAATTTCACAACCTTAACCATTTTCTTTTCTCCTTCAATGTATCTCAAAAATCTTTTCTTTCCAAATCCCTAATATACTACATTTAAAACAAAAAATCTATCATTTTCTACTTAATTTCATCGTCCGGCAGCAAAATGATCTTCCCCGCAGCCAGCGACTCCTTCACCTTGATGATCCTCTGGTTTTCCGAACCTCTGAATTTTAAAGAAATATTTTTCTTCTCCAGCACAAATTCCCCATCCACAAGCACATCGATCAGTGAAAGGATCTCATCTGTGATATCAATGCGTGCACGGCTCTCCTGCCAAAGATCCTGATCCAGCGTGTAACCGGAATACACCCAGATCGTTTTTTTCGGATAGTTCTCGCGGATCGCACGATAAAGCGGCAGCAGCTCCCGCTGGTTGGAGGGCTCAAAGGGCTCCCCGCCAAGCACTGTGATCCCCTGGATATAATCCGGCGCAAGGGCCTCTAAAATCTCCTGTGTCACCTGATCGGTATATTCCTCTCCATAGTCAAAATTCCATGTCTCCGGATTGAAGCAATCCTTACAGTGATGCGTACAGCCGGACACGAACAGCGAGACACGCACCCCCGGTCCGTTTGCAATATCTGTTTTTTTCAACGCTCCGTAATACATCTTTGTCCCCTTTCTCATATCTGAAACATCGCTAAGCCTTAGTATAACCGTTTCCATTTAGCCATGCAAGCAATTGACAGATATTTTGTTTTCGGCTATTATTTATTTGAAAAATACATAAGAACATCATTCAGTAGTGCAAAAAGTTTCCCCATTGATCAAGACGATGTTCATGGATTTTTGCATCAGAACTGTGAAGGTACCAAGCAGTTATGAAAGGAGATACAGCAACATGAGTTTCAATTATCTTCGCCAGCTTCCTTCGCCCGGCGAAATAAAAACACAATTTCCGCTGTCCGAACGTCTGACAGCGATCAAAAAAGAACGGGATGCACAGATCCGTGACATCATTACCGGAAAGGATGACCGTTTTCTTGTCATTATTGGTCCCTGCTCAGCAGACAGCGAAGATCCGGTGTGTGAATATGTCAACCGGCTTGCCAAGGTGCAGGAAAAGGTCAAGGATCGCCTGCTTCTGATTCCTCGTATTTACACGAACAAGCCCCGTACAACCGGCGAAGGCTACAAAGGCATCGCCTCACAGCCCGACCCTGAGAAGGCGCCCGACATGATCGCCGGTCTGATCTCTGTACGAAAAATGCATCTGCGCGCCATTGAAGAAAGCGAGCTGACCCCGGCTGACGAGATGCTTTATCCGGAAAACTGGGAATATGTCTCAGATCTTCTCTCTTATGTAGCGATCGGTGCACGTTCCGTGGAGGATCAGCAGCACCGCCTGACGGTCAGCGGCTTTGATGTGGCTTCCGGCATGAAAAACCCTACCAGCGGTGACTTTTCCGTCATGTTAAACTCTGTCTATGCCGCACAGCATGCGCACCATTTTACCTTCCGGGGCTACGAGGTGGAAACCACCGGTAACCCGCTGACACACGTGGTACTTCGCGGTGCAGTCAGCAAGCACGGCAATACCGTTCAGAATTATCACTATGAAGATATCATGCGCCTCATTGAAATGTATGACAAGATGGATCTGGTCAACCCGGCAGCGATCATCGATGCGAACCACTCCAATTCCGGGAAAAAATATGAGCAACAGGTTCGAATTGTCAAGGAAGTCATGCACAACCGCCAGATTTCTCCGGAGATCCGAAAGATGGTCAAAGGTGTCATGGTCGAGAGCTATTTAGAGCCCGGCTGCCAGAAGATCGGCGAGCATGTCTACGGCAAATCCATCACTGACCCGTGTCTTGGCTGGGAAGCATCCGAGCAGCTGATCTACGATATTGCAGAACGAAATTAGGGTATCATAACAATTCAGAGCTAGGGATCACCGGCTCTGAATTGTTTTCCTTTATAATGCGTTGTGAAGCAGATTTAATACCGTATGAAGGTCATTCACACCCATCTGTCCGGGTGCTGAAGCCTTCTTTGCCGCTCCAAATGTCAGTGCAGAGCCAAATACTTCCCCACACAGTCTGCTGATCACTCCGGTACCTGCCATGGACATCGTAATGATCGGACGATCCGCATACTCACTGTACATCTCTTCCGTTGCTGCAAGAAGTGTCAATACATCCTTTTTGTTCTGGGGCATCACAGCGATCTTGGGGATATCCGCATCCAGATCCTGCATTTTTCTCAGGCGGCCGACAATATCATCCTTATCCGGTGTCTTGTCAAAATCGTGGTTGGAAGCCACCACCTTTACGCCTGCGGCATGCGCCTCTGTGATGATGTGACTGACGATCTCATCTCCGGTAAATACCTCCACATCGATCAGATCCACATAGCCGGACTGTGCAGCAGCAATATTTAATGCTGCATAACTATCTGCTTCTATCGACTTTTCTCCGCCTTCCTTAGAAGTACGAAAGGTCATGAGCAGTGCGGTCTCTCCCAGAGCCTTCCGCAGCTCCTTCAACACATCAAGCACAGCCTGTGTGTCAAATACATGCTCAAACCAGTCCACTCTCCACTCAACGACATCTACAGGGATCGCATCAAATGTCTTTGCCTCTGCAATGATGTCTTCCTTTGTCACACCAACGATCGGCACACAGATCTTGGGCATCCCCTCTCCGATCACGATATTTCTTACTTTTACTGGAGTCATATTCATTCATCCTTTCCGGTAACGGTTCAGTACCTTCACCGTTTCTGAACCGTTACTCTTTCTTTTTAAATATGCATGTATTTAGTTTACTTATCTTCCTGCGCAAGCGCAATCATTTTTTCATATCTCTGCCATATAAACAGACCAAAAGAATGTAAGAAAACCTCTTGTCTTGAAGCATATTATCTAGTATAATTTAGCAATGTAATGCGATAAAGGATTTGCATTCATCTACTTATACTTTCAAGAACAAGAGGTTTTTTTATTATGAACAAATTAGACTACTTACGTGAAAATCTGGAAATGTGTGACGAGATCATTCTCGATGCACTGACCATGCGCTATCGTATGATCGAAGATATCACTGCCTACAAGAGAAAAAAGGATCTTCCGATCGTTCAACCCGAAGAAGAGGAGAAAAAGCGCAGGCTTTTGCTGAGCCGTATGACCGATCATCGTCACACAGACAATGTCATGGATGTCTTTGATTCCATCATATTAAACAGTAAAAAAATACAATCCCAGCAGATCTTTGACTACAACATTGTGCTGATCGGCTTTATGGGTTCTGGCAAGTCCACGATTTCCCGTGCACTGAGTAAGGTTTTTGCCATGGATGTCATTGAGATGGATCAGGTGATCGCAGACCGGGAAGGCATGAGTATTTCTGAAATATTCGAAGTTCATGGGGAAGAATATTTCCGCAATCTGGAAACAGAGCTTTTGCGTGAGATGCAAAACCGCAAGGGTGTTGTGATCTCCTGCGGCGGCGGTGTTCCCATGCGCGATGAAAATGTAGTGGAAATGAAGAAAAACGGCAAGGTTATTCTGTTGACCGCAGCCCCTGAAACCATTTTAGAGCGCGTCAGGAACAACCATGACCGTCCCCTGCTTGAGAACAATAAAAACGTCGACTTTATCTCTGAACTGATGGAAAAGCGCAGAAGTAAATACGAGGCTGCCGCTGACATTATCATTCAGACAGACGGCAAATCCGAGTTTGAAATCTGTGAAGAAATCATCAGTCACGCAAAAAAACAATAACTAACAACGTAAAAAGAGAAGTGAGTGACCACTTCTCTTTTTGTATATATTATTTGATCAGCTATAAAATTTCTCTTTCACTTCCTGTACAGGCATGTCCTCACCGGTAAACAGCTTGAATGCCGCCACTCCCTGCCATAACAGCATACCCTTGCCCGGTACACATACACAGCCTGCTTCCTTTGCCTGCCGCAGCATCAATGTCTCCTCCGGATTGTACACTGCATCCGCAACTACTAATCCCGGACGAAGCGCGGACAGATCCTTGATGACACTCTGATCATCCATCGGCTTCATACCAACGATCGTTGCATTCGCAAAAATATCACTGGTTGCAATCTCCTCCGTCATTTTTGCGGTATCATCAATATCATAGACATTTACGACAATACCCGGAACCGCGTTACGAATCTTCTCTGCGGTCTGAAGTGTGCGTTCAAAAAATGCATCCTTTTTATTAAAAATAGTGATCTCTTTCGCTCCATCCAGCGCACACTGCACCTGAATCGCAGTCGCAGCGCCGCCACCACCTGCAACAGCGATCTTCTTGCCCTTGATCTCAATGCCATGATCCTTCAGATTGTTTACAAATCCTTCACCATCCGTGATATGACCGATCAGTTTCCCATTCTCGTTGACGATCGTATTGATGGCACCGATGATCTGCGCTGCCGGAGAAAGCTCATCCATATATTTTGCCGCCTCCGTCTTATCGGGCATCGTTACATTACCGCCCTTCATATTGAACAAACGCATCGCTGCAATGGCATCCTTTACTTCATGCTCCTTTACATCCAATGCAACATACACGTAATCCAGTCCCAGCTTTTCAAAGCTGTAATTATACATTGCAGGGGATCCCGAATGTCCCACCGGAGATCCAATGAGTGCCATCAGACCTGTATGTCCTGTTACTCTGCTTTCCATAAGTATTCTCTCTTTCTGTTTAGTTTGTAGCACGCTTCGGACCATCTCACTGAAACACCCTTCAAAATAACCCGAATTCACATCGCTGCTACTTTATTATAACTGAAAATCAGGCTTTGTCTATACTCTCGGATGCGCTTTTTTATATACTTCCCTGATCTTGCGATCCGATAACTGCATATACACCTGTGTCGTTGATATATCCGAATGCCCCATCAACTCCTGAACCGACTTCAGATCTGCACCGTTGCCCAGCAAATGGGCTGCAAAGGAATGCCGCAGCGTGTGCGGTGTGATCTCTCCCGAAAGGCCTGCCTGTTTTCCATAATACTTGACGATCTTCCAAAAACCCTGTCTGCTCATGGGCTCACCGGAGCAGTTCGTAAACAACAGTCTGCACTCTGCATTCCCCACAAGCTTTGATCTGCTCTTTTCCAAATAGAGTTCCAGGGCACACTTTGCAGTCGCTCCAAAGGGAACTGTCCGTTCCTTGTGACCATCCCTACAAGTCACATATTCCAGTTGAAGGTTCACATCATCCAGCTCCAGAGAGATCAGTTCCGATACGCGGATACCGGTAGCATATAACAGCTCCATCATCGCCTTATCCCTAAGTTCCTTTGGCGCAAGAGATGACGGCTGATCCAGCAGGCGCATGATCTCCTCCTCTGTCAAAATCTCCGGCGGCTTTTTTTCAATTTTGGGCGCTTTCAATTCTTTTGCCGGATGGTCTGTCCGTACTCCCTGTGAAATCTGCCATGTAAAAAATGCCTTTGCACTGGCAATAAAACGTGAGATCGTCGCCGCCTTTCGTCCCTGTCCTTCCAATTCCATCACATAAGCATGTAAATGATCCGCTGTCACCTGCGTAAAGCTCTCTACTCCCTGCTGCTGCACATACTCC
This sequence comes from Lachnospiraceae bacterium, assembly GCA_022773965.1. Classification (GTDB taxonomy): domain Bacteria; phylum Bacillota; class Clostridia; order Lachnospirales; family Lachnospiraceae; genus W0P33-017. The sequence continues at coordinate 53,143 of JALFNQ010000198.1, read as the reverse complement.
ATCAGCTTGCGCAAATCTCTGGCATATGCCGCTTCTGTATTGCCCGAAGTCTGACGTTGTTCATGCATGTAGCTGATAAATGCATTAATTTCTCTTTCCATGTAAAAACCTACCCCTGTATCCGCCTTGTATGACCAGCAAAAAAAAGCCATCGTCAAGGCGCAAATATGTTTTTACTATACCAAAATATTACAGATATTGCAAATGAAATGTAATATTTTTAAAAGATTTTTAACATTTTTTGTAAAATCAATGGATTTATGTAAGATTCAAGTAATATTCCAACGATCAGAATAATTAAAAAAATGAAGACTGCGGTAATCCCCCGCCAGCCACTATATGTTCTTCGATGCACAGACAATTCCACCAGACCAAGATATACCGGAACGTACACGCAAAATTGCGGAAACAGTGCCAGCAGACATAAAAGTAATCCTTTCATACCAAATGCACTGATTGACATCACACAAAAATAACCATAGGCAAATCCGCTCCACGCCACAAACAATCCATGCATAATTCTTCCCTTCGGAATCATCATGGGTATGAGTAATATAAAAAATAATGTAAGTCTTTCACATCCCACATGCCACAATAATTCCTGTAACTGAATATCTGCATATTGAAATTGCTTTAAATAATAACGGGTGAGACTGCCATTTTTCTGAAAGCTGTCTGCACCCATGAAATTTGCCAGAATGATTCCAACCAGAAAACACGACAGAAAGTCTATAAACAATTGCTGTCTGAAGGGAAGCTTACGCACACGCATAGTTACCCCGCTACGTCTTTTTCTTTACGATTATTTTATGCAATACTTATTTTTATATGCCATCAATGCTGCGACTGTCTTGGCATCCTGAATCGTACCTGCATAGATCATCTCGCAGAGCTGATCCAGCTCAAAAGCCTCCAATTCTACAAACTCATCCGGATCCAGATGCTGTTTTGTATGAATCAGATCTCGTGCCACATATACGTCAATAAACTCATCACAGTACGCCACCGTTGTACGCAGAGACATCAGATAATCCAGATGATCACTATGGTATCCGGTCTCTTCTTCCAGTTCTCTGGCTGCACAGACCACTGTTTTCTCCTCTGTCGAGTCTCTGGCTCCCGCCGGTATCTCGATAGTCATACGGTCCAATGCATTGCGGAACTGCCGCACCATCAAAATTTTCCCATCCGGAAGCACCGGAACGACTGCCGCCGCACCCTTACGGTGATGGATCAGATCCCATTCTGCCAGTCTCCCGTCTGGCATCTGCATCGTATCACTGTAAAAGTCAACGATCGCTCCCTGATATTTTAATGTTCGATTTACTCTTTTAATCTGGTTTTCCATACTATCGTACTCCTTTCACTACTGCTTCATTCAGTGATCTGTTGTTTTAAAAAAGGCGTTAAGATCAAAAATCTTAACGCCTTGTAGAATCAGTCTTTTTTTATCGTCTCTGGTCTATTTTGCATAGTCCGTCACACGTGACTCACGAATGACATTGACCTTGATCTGTCCCGGATATTCCAGCTCAGACTCAATCTGCTTAGAAATATCTCTGGCCAGAATGACCATATCAGCATCACTGATTTGTTCAGGAACTACCATTACTCGAACTTCCCGTCCTGCCTGAACAGCAAAAGATTTGTCAACTCCCTTAAAACCGTTTGTAATATCCTCTAACTGCTGTAAGCGGTTAGAATATGTTTCCAATGTCTCACGTCTTGCACCCGGACGAGCGGCGCTGATCGTATCAGCAGCCTGTACCAGACATGCAATCAGAGACTGAGGCTCTACATCACCATGATGCGCCTCTACTGCATTGATGATAAGCGGTGATTCCTTGTACTTGCGGCACAAGTCAACACCAATCTGAATATGTGACCCTTCCATATCGTGATCCACAGATTTACCAATATCATGTAACAATCCGGCGCGCTTGGCAGTTCTTACATCTACACCAATCTCTCCTGCCAGAAGGCCTGCGATCTGCGCAACCTCGATAGAATGCTTTAATGCATTCTGCCCATAACTGGTTCTGAACTTCATACGTCCTAAGAGACGCACCAACTCCGGATGGATACCATGAATGCCAACCTCTAAGGTTGCAGCCTCGCCTTCTTCGCGAATCATCGTATCGACTTCCTTCTGAGCCTTTTCTACCATCTCCTCGATTCTGGCCGGATGAATACGTCCATCCACAATCAGCTTCTCCAAAGCGATTCGTGCCACCTCACGGCGGATAGGATCAAATCCAGAGAGAATGACAGCTTCCGGAGTATCATCAATGATCAGGTCTACACCTGTCAAAGTCTCCAGAGTACGGATATTTCTACCCTCACGGCCAATGATCCTTCCCTTCATCTCATCATTCGGGAGAGGAACCACAGAAATGGTTGTCTCAGACACATGATCTGCTGCACATTTCTGAATTGCAGTAACCACATAGTCCTTCGCTTTCTTAGCAGCTTCTTCTTTCGCGCGGGTTTCCATCTCCTTGATCATTTTTGCAGTGTCAAGTTTTACATCATCTTCAACGGTTTTTAATAAAAATTCTTTTGCTTGTTCGGAGGTCAGCCCTGAAATCCTTTCCAGTTCCTGTACTCGCTGTTCATTCAGCTTTGCGACTTCTGCTTTCTGCTTCTTAATCTCTTCTTCCTTAGCTGCAAAGCTCGCCTCACGCCTCTCGATTGCTTCCAGTTTCTTGTCCAGATTGGACTCCTTCTGCTCGACACGGCGTTCCGCACGCTGAATCTCTGATCTGCGTTCCTTAATCTCACGGTCTAATTCGTTCTTCGTCTTGATAGACTCCTCCTTGACCTCCAGAAGAGATTCGCGTTTCTTTGCTTCTGCAGTCTTTACAGCGTCATCAATGATCGCTCTCGCCTTTTCCTCAGCGGAGCTAATCTTGGAATCAGCCTGCTTCTGCTGGATCTGATTCAGGATGACAACTGTCGCTACTGCAGTGACAGCTAAGGTGACTAAGATGGCAACTATCAGTATTGCAATACTTACCATAACAGGAGCACCTCCTTATTTGATTTTCATTGTACATATAACATTAAAAATCGTACATCTGTCATAACTACAACATATAAATTTTATCCTTTATTGTGCATGTTGTCAAGCAAATAATATGTATTTACCATTTCACGATTCAAACAATAAACGACAGATATCTGTACTCTGAAATCCTCTACGCACTAAATATCCATACATCCGGCGCTGCTCCTGTACAGTTGCGGTTTTGGGATCATAGTGGCGCTTCTGCAAAAGCAGACGGATCATCTGGGTTTCGTCCCGCGCTTCCTCATACTGTTCTAAAACCCTGTCTGCCAGCTCACGATCCACACCCTTCTGCTGCAATTCCATCAACAGCTTTCCCCGACTCTTTGATTCACCATGCAGTCGCACATAACAGTCTGCGTAGCGCTCATCGTCCAGATAATGAAAGCTCTTCACATAGGCAATCGCTTCCTCCACAAGATCCTCAGGATATTCTCCCTCTAAAAGCTTTTTTCGAAGAGCCTGCTCCGTCCGGTCCATCTTTTCCAGCAAATGCATCGCCCGCTTTTTGGCACGTTTACCAATGATCTCATGCCTGATCTGCTCATACTGCGCCAATGACAACCTTGTTCCCTCCGAAAGAGCACATTCACGCAGTTCGCCTCTATATAAGACCCATATTTCTCCATTGTCCAGCTGCAGCCTTCTCTTTCCTCCTGAAAGCTGCCCGATAGACACAACCGTGACATCATTCATATTGGATTATTCCTCAGCATCAGTGCTCACACTGCCCGCCTGCTCCGCAGCTGCTGCCTCGCCAATCCCATAATGACTGCGCACTTTTGCTTCAATTTCTGCGCAGATCTCCGGATGGTCAGCCAGAAACTGCTTTGCATTCTCACGTCCCTGTCCGATTTTTTCTCCCTCATAGGCATACCACGCACCGGACTTATTAACTACGTCAATACCAGCTGCAAGATCCAGAATATCTCCTTCCTTAGAAATACCCTTGCCAAACATAATATCAAACTCTGCCTCCCTGAAGGGCGGAGCTACTTTATTTTTCACCACCTTTACACGTGTATGATTTCCAACTACTTCGCCAGCCTGCTTCAGTGCCTCCACACGGCGCACATCCAGTCTCACAGAAGAGTAAAACTTCAATGCACGGCCACCCGTCGTTGTCTCCGGATTACCAAACATGACACCGACCTTCTCACGCAGCTGGTTAATAAAAATAACAATACAATTCGACTTGCTGATCACCGCTGTCAGCTTACGCAGTGCCTGTGACATCAGACGTGCCTGTAAGCCCACATGGGAATCACCCATATCACCATCGATCTCTGCCTTGGGCACAAGTGCCGCCACTGAATCCACGATCACGATATCGACTGCCCCACTACGCACCATCGTCTCTGTAATCTCCAATGCCTGTTCTCCATTATCCGGCTGTGAAATATAAAGATTATCAATATCTACACCTATATTTTTTGCATACACCGGATCTAAGGCATGCTCTGCGTCAATAAAGCCTGCTATGCCGCCTGCTTTCTGCACCTCTGCCACACAGTGCAGTGCCACGGTCGTCTTACCGCTGGACTCTGGTCCATAGATCTCGATAATACGACCCTTTGGAAGTCCTCCAAGTCCCAGTGCCAGGTCCAGACTCAGGGAACCGGTAGGAACAGTCTCCACATTCATCGCCGCTGAAGGGTCTCCCAGCTTCATCACAGAGCCCTTTCCATACTGCTTCTCAATCTGCGCGATTGCTGCATCTAATGCCTTTAATTTATTCTCATCTGCCATGGTCTTCTCCTTTTTCTATCTAATTCTTCTATCTGATCTGCCTGATCTGCCTGATCTCATTCACCCATATCATTCATCTCATATTGCAGATTCCATCATATCTGTTTTGCCTTATCTCGCTCAAATGTTCGTGAACACTTGTTCGTGTCTGTAATTATAGTAATACACATGCGCCTAAATGTCAACAGGGATTTTAAAAAAGAAAATAAGAACACCCATAAGGGTGTTCTTATTATAGCTTTTTACAACCGCTGCGTCAAGACTCTACTCTCTGGTCACGAAGCTGTGACGCTTTATATAATAGATCAAGTACCTCCGCCTCGCTGACAACACCGATGCTCTTTCCAGCGAACATACCAAGATTCATCGTTACCAGCATCGGAATGCTCATCACCTGATAGCGCAGCGCAAGTCCCGGCTGCTCATCCACATTGACCTTTCCGACCACATATGCATCCGCATATTTCTCTGCGATCTGCTCCACAATGGGACTCATCATCTTGCAGGGTCCGCACCAGTCTGCATAAAAATCAAGCAGAACAGGCTTCTTGCTCTTCATGACCACCTCATCAAAATTGTCCTCTGTTACCTGAATCACTGCCATAGAAATACCTCCTTTTTCATACAAAATTTTTCCACAAACATTTTAGTTGCGTCCGAACTCGGAGAGCTTTAGGCCCTCGTTGCGATCCAGCGTCATACCCATACTCCATGCATTGACAAACAAAAGTAACGGATTGCCCTTCAGATCCATGATCTTCTTCATGTCTGAGGTTCCGGTCAGCCTGTCCATGTCAATCTCCTCTTTATTTTCAATCCAACGAATGTGCTCATAGGGCAAATTCTCCAGACGGATATCCACATTGTACTCATTTTCCAGCCGGAATTTCAACACGTCAAACTGCAGAACACCGACAACGCCGACGATAATCTCCTCCATGCCGCCCTTGTACTCCTGAAAGATCTGGATGGCACCCTCCTGCGCGATCTGGTTCACACCCTTTACAAACTGCTTACGCTTCATGGAATCAATGAGACGAACTCTTGCAAAATGCTCCGGTGCAAAGGTGGGAATGCCCTCAAATTCAAATTTATCCTTTGCAGTCGTCAGCGTATCTCCAATCGAAAAAATACCCGGATCAAACAATCCAATAATATCTCCGGCAAAAGCCTCATCCACGATCTTGCGCTCCTGCGCCATCATCTGCTGGGGCTGGGAGAGCTTGATCTGTTTACCGCCCTGCACATGATACACCTCCATGCCCGCATCAAACTTGCCGGAAACAATACGCATGAAAGCCACACGGTCACGGTGATTTTTATTCATATTTGCCTGGATCTTAAAAATAAATCCACTGAAATCCTCAGAAAACGGATCGATCTGTCCGATATTCGACTGTCTCGGCAACGGTGAATACGTCATTTGTAAAAAGTGCTGCAAAAATGTTTCCACGCCAAAATTCGTCAGTGCAGAACCGAAAAATACCGGTGAAAGCTCACCCTTTGTGACCAGCTCCTGATCAAACTCTGCACTGGCACCGTCTAAAAGCTCGATCTCCTCTAGCAGCTGCTCCTTATATTCTGCCCCGATCAAAGATTCCAATTCAGGATCATCGATGGGAACGATCTTTTCTTCGCCCTCTTTCGTTCCCTTTCGCGTATCGGAAAAAAGCCGTACGCTCTTTGTATTGCGATCGTATACGCCCTTAAAGCCCTTTCCGGAACCAATTGGCCAGTTGATGGGACAAGTCGCAATACCCAACTCGTTTTCGATCTCATCCAAAAGCTCAAAGGTATCGTTGGCATCGCGATCCATCTTGTTGATAAACGTAAAGATTGGAATGTGGCGCATCACACACACCTTGAACAGCTTTCTGGTCTGTGCCTCCACACCCTTGGAACCGTCAATGACCATGACTGCGGAATCAGCCGCCATCAAAGTACGATAGGTATCCTCAGAGAAATCCTGATGTCCCGGTGTATCCAAAATATTGATACAGTAATTGTCATAGTGAAACTGCAGCACGGATGAGGTAACGGAAATACCTCTCTGCTTCTCGATCTCCATCCAGTCAGACACTGCATGTCTTGCTGTAGCTTTTCCTTTCACGGAGCCCGCCTCGTTGATCGCTCCTCCATATAATAAAAACTTTTCCGTCAATGTCGTCTTTCCCGCATCCGGATGGGAAATAATGGCAAATGTGCGTCTTTTTTCGATTTCCTTCTTCAAGTCTGCCACGGAATAATCCTCCAAATTAATTACTCATTTTCTTCTTATATACCCCATTTATATTATCGGTCGGCTCCTCTTTTGTCAAGGGATTGTTCCGCAGTTGCCTGCTTAGACGTTATCATTCGTTACTGTTCACACAGTAGCCAGCATTTACTGCGGGCTACGTACCAAAAACATGCATGGGCCATAAAGTTGGCGATTTTGCATGCAAGCATCATCAAAGTCGTTGCAATTCACAGGTCAGCTGGCTGGCGTGTAAATTGTATCATCATTCTTCATGCCACAAATTTTATGCAGCAAAAAGAAGGCATCATTCCAAAAGGAATGCGCCTTCCTCAACTGCACATAAATCATCAACAAAAAATTATTAGCCTTTTATTGGCATGTTCTCCGGGCAGACTGTAGCATCTGTCGGGCCAAAACTCTGCACCTTTCCGCTTGCATCAGTCTTGTAACCCATGCTTTTTGCTTCCCATACCGGAATCTGATCCTCGTCATCATATTTTCCACCTGTGGCAGAACAGCATTGACATTTATCACTTCCCTTGTTAAATTCATCGCGTCCATGACTGCACTTACGCTTTCCCTCATCTGCCTGTGCTCCGCTCGCCATAAACACCCCCTCTGCCAGCTCTGTTACCGCCTGCATGTTCGGTCTCTCATACATACTCCTCATCCTCCTGTATAAAAAAAGTATCATTATCCCTTTAGATGCCTTGATTCTAGCACATGCGCTGCCCAATAACAAGCAGTTTTCCGCTATTTTCCATGCAAATTCTACCAAATTCACGACTCTTGCTTTTTTTGCATATAGCCTCAGTATAGCTGGCTATTGTGTAAAAAGTAATTATCATTTTGCCGAGATCGGTGTGATCACGATCTTTTCTGCCGCAATATCTGCCTTGCGGGATACAATGTCCTCCACCTGCGCGCGCTTTGCATCTGTCACCTCGCCCATATCCAACACAACATCTGCGCCCCCGTCAGAGCTGATGCTGACAACTACATCTGTAAAGCCTTTTGCCTCCAGGAGCATTTCCGCAGCCGCCTCTTTTTCCGCGATATTGGTCAATGCAACCATTTTGTCGACCGCGTCCTGCTTCTGCGCATCAGACAGTGTCTCGCTGTCTATGATCGCCTGCAGACTCTCCTTATTCTCCGAGCGCACCTGTTCACGATTCATTTTCATTTCTACTGCAAAATTCACATTTTCCACAACTGTGCCTGTCAATACAGTCTCACCCGGATTTTCCAAACTGGTCTCCGTGGCATCAGCCGTGTCCGCCTCTTCTCCGGACGCGTCTGTTACCTGTGCGGTGTCAAGTGCAGGATCCTCCGTGTCTGTAAAAATGTCATCCTCTAACAGTGCATCCTCCTCCGAAATCTCATATGTATCCTCTGTGATCTCCTGACTTGTGGCCGCTGCCAGATCTTCCTCATTTCCATATGTATAGCTCACGTAACCTGCCGCAGCAATCATTAATGCTAACGCCGTAATGATTATCTGGTTTTTCTTAAAAATTTTCATGGTCGCTAACCTCCTGCATCGACATTTTGACTATTGTAATCTTATGCGCTTCCAGCGGAAATAATGCCATGACACTCTGCAAAATATTCTGTTTTACGATGGAGTTTCCGGCGCCCTGTGCCACCACCAGAACGCCTTCTACCTGTGGCGTCAGTTCATTGGATACATAAGGTGTCTCTTTGCTTCCATCCTTTTCGTATATGCTGCTCTGGTTCTGATCTGTATTCTGTGTGCCGCCGGCGTCTGCATCCGTCCGCCGCGATACATCTTTTTCTACCACCTTTTCACCGGTATCCTTTAACGTGATCATCACACGCACCTTGCCGGCTCCATCTATCAGAGAAAGCGTTTCCTCTAACCGCCCTTCCAGCGCTTCCACCGTATCATCTGTTCGCTCCTGCTGGGAAGCCGCTTCTGTTTCCTCTGAAGCAATCTGCAGCTGCGATAGATCGACCTTCTGTTTTTCCAGTGTGTCAGTGGGCATGGCAATTACAAGAAGAAGCACACCGAAAAGTCCCAGAACCAGCCATGTGTTTTTATCCTTTAAATTTAGTTTTTTCCAATCCCATTTCATTGTACAAGCACCTGCCCTTCCCCAAGACCATACACATCGATCAGATAACTTCGCAGCTTTTCGCCATCACCGTACAATCCCTCCCGAATGATCACCTGCTCCGGTTCAAATTCCGCATTCAGCGAAACGGTAACTGCTTCAATATCCAGCAATTTTTCCTTTGCCACCTCTAAAAGCTGTTCCTCCAGCGCCCGCTCATACTGCCTGCGGTAAACTTCATTTTCCACCTGTTCCATATGCCCAAAATCAAGCTGCGCCTCCTCCATGGTCTGCCGAAAGGATTCGTAAGCGATCCCATCCCATAATGCATCTTCCTTGCCAAACAGTGTCAGCACGGGCCGCAAAAGCGTCAGTGCCAGTACCAGACCCATAAAAAAACGAATATATTTTTTATAGGATTCCCCTGCTGTAAAGTAAATGATGATCATCATCAGAAAATACAGGATCAGGATCGAGCGGATCCAGTTAATGAAAGTCTGCATACTTGTCTCTCCCAAAGTTTTTTAACGTTTCCCTATTGTCATGCCCATGCATATGCCGGCTGTCAGGCTGCGGCCCCAGTCGCCACACATAGAATCGCCACCGAGAGAAACAGCATCAGGATCGCAGTCATCACCAGTTTGAGATAGAGCATCCCCGTCCGGGCCAGCGCATCCAGCACACCGCTGATCCGCTTATCCGTCACCGGTTCTACAACGGCAGCCAGTACCCGGTAAATGAGCGCCAAAACACCGATCTCAAGCAGCGGTTTTGCACATAGCAGGATCAGGAGAATGATCACTGTGACGCCGACACAATTTTTGATCAGAATACCTGTTCCAAGCAACATTTCACTCACTGTATTCATCGCCCCGCCCAACCCGGGAATCACGCCGATCGTCCGGATCGTAGCTGTCTTTTTCAGCTGATCTACGGCAGGCGCTACCATCCCCTGCACCAGATTCATTCCCAGAACAAATGTCACAAGCGCTTTTTGTACAAAGATGATTCCTCCCTCCAAAAGCTTTGCCAGACTGGAAAAATGATCCTCCTTCCACGCAAAATTGGCAAACTGTGTGACCAGAAAGACAAATACCAGAGGAAGCAGCAGCTTTTGCAACAGATTCTGCACCAGATACAGCACGAGTAACAGCATCTCATAGGTCAGACCAGCGGAACGTATGCCCGCAGAAAAGATCATCGCCATACAAAAAACCGGCTGAACCAGCAGCGTAAACTCCCCAATGCGATCCATACAGCTGTAGACGGTCTGCTGCATGGATGAAAAGATCCGCAATGCATTGTATAAAAACAAAAAATACACTGCCAAAAAGCTGATGTCCGACAAAAAAGAGTCCGCAAAAATCCCGGAAATCCCCTGAAGCATGGCAAATGCCAAAAGCAGAACGAGCATCTGGGCCAGGTAAGTTTTATTTTGGCGGACAACCGAAAAGCAATGATCCGTCACCCACGACCATACCACTGAAAAATCAAATGATTCCTCACCGGACAGAAATCTTTGAAGCAGCTCACCAAAACTGATATTCAGGTCATCCCCCTGCTGCTGTTCACTGAGAAAATGCTCCATTTCATCTAAGTTCAATTCCTTCAGAAGTTCGTCTGTCATCTGATCTGTAATGCTGTCTGTTGACTCATTTTCCTGTGTCTGTTGTGCTGTTGTCATCATCTCTGCCAGCATCGGTGATTTCCCAAAAATCTGCGTGGAGACATGCTCCTTTGCATAAGCTTCCAGCGCTGTTCCTGAAAACAACAGATACAAGCCGAGCATCAGACACACACACAGCCATTTTCTCCGCCCCATCATGCTGTCACCGTTGCGATCAGATCCAAAAACGCTTCGATCACAGGCAGCGCCAAAAGCAGGATCGATATTTTTGAAAACATTTCAATCTGCGCGGCAATCGTCGAATAACCCGCGTCCTTGCAAAGATTGACCGCGAATTCTGCCACATAGGTAATTCCGATCATTTTCAGGATCGTCCGAAAATAACCGGCGTCCATCGTTGCCAGTTCCCGCAGCCTGTTTACCGAGTCCAGCAGGATCGATAGTCTGCCAACTACACTGAAAAAAATGCAGACACACACAACCATACTGATCACGATTCCATATTCCGGGCGTTCCTTTTTCAATACCATTGCCAGCAGCACGCCCGCCACTGCAAACAGGGATAGCTGTACCATATTCATCTGCAATACCTCTCACCGCACAACTGTTCACCCACACTACAACGCATACCGTAAGCGCAAGTATCTACTGACGATCAGCTACCGGTGTACTGACATGTTTTGTCTGATGATCAATGTGCACTAGAGTTCGAATAACGTCTGCATCGTTGCAAATAATTCATAGATATATGGCACCACCCACAGCAGTACCAGCACAAGTCCTGCCAGACTGATTAAAAACGCATGCTCCTCACGTCCGCTGTGCTTTAAAACCTGTCCGAGAATCGTGACAAGGATACCCACCGCTGCAATCTTAAAAATCATGTTTACACTCATATCTTTCTCCCGGATAAAAGGAACATCACTGTTCCAGTCCTGAATAGTTACTACATTTCAATCGTGTATGAACGTTGTCAAATGAAAAAAATAATCAGAAAAATTCCTGCCAGCACCGTTCCATAGCGGCACAGACGTCTGCGCTGCACAATATTTGTCTCGTAAGTTTCCCGCAGCCTGTTAAGCCGCTCCTGATAGACACCAAACAGTTCCTCCTTAAACTCCACATTATCCATGCGAAGTACCTCTCCTGCCTCTGCCAAGAGCCGGCATTCTGCATCATCCAATAAAAAAGTCCTTCTATTTTCTTCCACCTGTGCCCGCCAGATTCCCGGCGCATCCCCCCGGCTCTGTTCCAGGAGTTTTTCACGGACTGTCTCACAAAGCCTCCGGTAAGGCGGATGCAAATGCATCCTGCAATGTTCAAGTACAAGGGGCAATGGCAGGCGCAGAAGGCAGATCTCATTTTGAAGCAATGACAACAAAAGTCCAAATTCCTCCAGCTGTCGTTTGTGTTCCGAAAATTCCGCCTCCTTAGAAAAAATAATGCCAGCCGATGCCAACAGGATCATTCCGGCTCCGATCAGTTTAAATCTCATAGCAGTGCTCCTCCAACCTGCTCCATCCGGCTGTTATACACCTGCATTTCCCGGTGTCCGTCTGTATGTTTCTCCAACACAATAAATCGTCCAATCTCACCTTTTCCGCTCCAGCTGAAAAAACCGCAGATGCGTTGCAAACTCTCAATGCTCTCTCCATGTATCGTTCCAATCAGACGACAGCCACTGTGAAACGCCCGGGTCACTGCCTCAAAATCATCCTTTGCTCCCAGCTCGTCTACGGCAATCACCTGGGGAGACATGGATCGCAGCAGCATATAAATTCCCTCACTCTTTCCGGCTCCTTCCAGCACATCTGTGCGGGGTCCAAGATCATTTTGCGGAATTCCAAGATAGCCGGCGCCCAGCTCTGAACGCTCGTCCACCACACCTACCTTCAGCCCGGCATGGTTTTCATCCCCCTCTGACAAAATGCGGATGGCATCCCGCAGATAAGTGGTCTTTCCGACGCCCGGCGGCGAGAGTATCAGCGTATTATAGATGCCATGTGCGTCACGCACCGCATCCACCAGAGACTTAGCACATCCCTTTTTTTCCCTGGCAATACGAATATTCAAAAAATAGATGTGCTGCAGGCGCACGATCCTTCCCTGCTGCAGTGCCACCTCACCTGCCACGCCCACGCGGTGCCCGCCCTGCAATGTAAGATAACCCATACGAAGCTGTTCCTCGTAGGCATACATGGAATAATTGCACAGAAATCCCACCATTTCTTCCAGATCCTGTCTTGTCATGCGATATCCATGTTCACAGTGGCGACAGAGCATATCACTGCTCTCGTCAAAAAAATATTCGCCGTCACCGTAGAGGAACATCAGTGGTTGTCCCGCCCGGATGCGGATCTCCTCCAACGTATCCTGCCTGATATCTGCTTTTTTCAATTTTTCGCGCATATGTAATGGAAATAATTTCAGTATCTGTTCTTCCAGCATAGAAAAATCCCCCTGTCCATACATCACTATATGTATGGACAGGGGGATTTATGAACGTTTATTTTAAAAAAATTTACCTGATATTGTCATTCACCCGACCGCAATCTCCACTCTTTTCCCACAGAAAGCCACTCCATATTTAATAACATCCGTGACACCTGCCTCCCGCAGTTCGGTATCGTATTGCTTGTCGATGATCTGCTGCAAGGCTTTTTTCGACAGTTCTTTTAATTCATCCTCGGAACAGAACTTCACCGATGATGTCATTGCTGCCATTTCCATGATCTCATCGACCGTAAATCCAAAATATTCACTGTGTTTCTGATCCATGATCGAATTGATGATCAGATTGTTCATTCCGCTGAAAATACTTTCCTTTGCGACACGAAGAATTCCCTACACATTTTCCTGTTGCCTGATCACATCCGAAATCTCATGCAACGACACAAATGCCTGGGCATCTATACTATGTACGATCGTTTTCAGCTTATTTACCTGAAAATGATTGATGATCAGATATATGATCTGGAACTCACTTTTGGAATAACCACCAACAGCATCTACAATCGTTCCGCTCGCCTCAAAACTATCTTTCAACGCTTCGGTTATCTCATTAGCCTTTTTTGTCACGATCATTGCACATTTTGATCTGTCAAAACCATCCACAATAAAGTCTATGGTTTTTGATGCCACAAAATATGTGATGATGGAATAAAGTGGCAGAATCCAACTATTAAGAATAATTCCACACACAATATATAACGCCAGATTAAATAACATTACAAACGAACCTATCGATAATCCTAGCCGCTTCGCAAATATCACAGACAAGACATCTATACCGTCAATCGCACCACCATGCCGGATGGTCAGTCCGCTTCCGATTCCCGAAATGACTCCTCCGAAAATAGCACATAGAAGCAGATCGCTTCCTGCCAATGGTGACACAAAGTTTACATCTATTGGCAAAACATACATGATTAGATAAGAACCAAGGGAATAGATTGCAACACTGTAAACCGAATAAACAGTAAATGAAAAACCCTGTTTTTTTAAACCAAAAAGAAATATCGGTATATTAATAACCAGTAAAAATAACGATATTGTCAAATACGGTGGTGTCACCTGATCCAATAACATAGATACACCTGAAACACCGCTGTCATACAGTTTTACCGGATATAAAAATATCGTCACACCAAACGCATTTATACTACCTGCAATGGTTAACAAAATAAAATGAAACCATTTGAGTTCCTTTAATTGATTTTTTATCAAATGATATATCGAATTATCTTTCAAAATTTTCTCCTTTACAATGCTTAAAAAAGTATACGAGCTTTACAAATTCTGTCGAAATGATCAGTGCCGTTTTACCTTCCCAATTCAAATAGAATATTCTCTGCAGATTGTCCCCGGCCCACATGACGGATCATCCGTTCTACCTGAGGTAACATATTGATCGGACGAAGCAGAACCTTAGGATGTTCCAACGCATATACCCGGAATAATTCATCCGCAAATCCCTGTCCCATCAGTGTCACGTTGGAAAAGTCCAATATGACCTCGGAAAATGTTTCCAGTCTGTGACAAATTCTCCTTGCCTGTGACCGTGCTACGGGTTCCCCGGTAATGCAGGCTTCTTTCACCGGTATCCGTGTCCGCATAAAGCCCTCATCTACGTCAGCATATGTGTCAAAAATCTGACTGGCCTCACGCTCTGTCTCGTTTTCCAATGTCATCATAACCATCGTGCTCTCCTTCCATATTCTTTCTGCATAGGCCGCCAGATGCGATCTTACAGCCTCCGGCTCCTCCTGACACCCCCACTTGAAAATCAGTGCATCGGACCACAACACAAAAGAATCCATCATCTTTGACGAAAAAAATATCCCCTCACCAGAATGATTCCTGCTGTCACAGGTGATTTTTCCTTTATAAAGCTCCACCAGCGCATCCTCAACCCTCGGATGATCCCAGCCATTGCCAGCCATATATTCTGTCAGGGTGGAAAATACTCCCGCTCCATCATCAGAAATCACAACCGTTGTATGTAATGCATTGGAAATCACAATCATTCCAATCTGGGTTCCTCTTGAATGTTCAATCGCATTATTGAGGATTTCCGCACCACAATACTGCCAGATCACACGCGCCTTTTCATTGCAGCCTGTAAGGTATGGCATAATATACTGTTGCAGTAAGACATCCTCCTCCGGCATCTCCCCTTCCAGTGAGACACTGGCCCGGTATTGTTTTTCGATCAGCCGGAAGCTATCCTTCTCTCCTGCCGCATATTCTATGATACCGTCATCCAGTGCCTCCTTGATGTAACGCTTTACGGTCGTAATGGAAATTCCAAAGCTTTCCATGGTTTTTTCCAATACAGCTTCATCTCCCTGCGCGATCTTTCTCAATATGTATTTTTTTATTTCTTCTCTTTTCTTTTCAGTGAATGACATAATCTCTCAAATCTTATTTTCAAATTTTTAAACTATATTTTATATAACACAAATTATAACATCTTGTAAGCAAACTTACAAGATGAAAAACTTACTAAAACCGAAAAGCGGCTACAAGCTGTAATCTTTATTACAGATTACAGTGTGTAGCCGCTTTTATCAACAAGTAGCTGACTCTCTGTTGACGCTTTTACAACCTCTTTAAAAACCGCACATAAAACTCTACCGTCTTCACAAGCGTATCGATCGGTATCCGCTCATTGTTTCCGTGGATCATCGCACGCTCCTCTTTTGACAGCTTCATCGCAGAAAAGCGGTAGACGCGGTCGGTAATGCGGCAGTAATGTCTGGAATCACTGCAGGCCATCATCAGATACGGTGAAATGACCGCCTCCGGCCAGGTATTATGGATCACCCGGCAGAGCATCTCCCACGCATCGCAGGAGGTGTCAGAATAAATGGACGGATTCATGCCGTTCACAAGCTCTGCGTGGATGGCATCATTTCCGATGACCTGCTTTAAATATGCACCGGCACTCTCGATCGTGTCCGTTCCCATGAGACGCATATTGATACCAAAGCTGGCTTTGGGCGGAAGTACATTGTATGCCTTGCTGCCCTCCATCCGTGTCACTGCCACCGTAGAACGCATCATCGCATTGAGCTCGCCGCCGGATTTTTTACAGATCAGATCCAGCAAAGGCAAAAAGCACCATAAATTCGCAAAGATCATCCGGTACAAAAAGCTGGAATGGCGCCCCATTGTATCGAACATTTCCTTTACAGGCTTTGTCAGCTGACGGTGGAACGGGTGTTTTTCAATGCGGGTCACCGCTTCTGCCAGCTGTCCTAAATTGGTATGTACCGGCGGTGTGGAAGCATGTCCTCCATTTCCCTCGATCGTAAAATTCATGTTCACACTACCCTTTTCGCCGATGCCGATCATCGCGCTCTCTTTCGTCACGCCCGGGAAGGTGTTTTCCACAACGGCACCGCCCTCGTCCAGCACGATCCACGGCTTTACACCCAGTTTCTCCAAACGTGTCACGATCGCCGGACAGCTCTCTCCATCAATTTCTTCCTCACCGGAAAAAGAAAAATAAATATCATTTTCCGGTACAAATCCCTCAGACAACAGCTGTTCTGCCGCCTCCAGCACACTGCAGAGCGTGCCCTTCGTATCCAGTGTACCCCTGCCCCAGATAAAGCCGTCTTCCACAAGACCGTCAAAGGCCGGCTTGTCCCAGCCATCCTCATCCACCGGAACAACATCATAGTGCGCCATGCACACAGCCGGCCTGTCTGCACTTTTTCCCTTCCAGTGATACAAAAGGCCGGTCTTGCCTACATGCTCTAAGGTGCACGTCTCATGTACAAGCGGAAAACGCTCTGCCAGAACACGCTCGAATTTTTTGAATTCTTCGCAATCTACAAGTGACTCATCCCGATTGGAAACAGTCTTACAACGGATCATCTCCGCCATATCCGATACGATCTTTTCCCTGTTTACAGTGATATCATCATCCTCCACAGAGGCCATCGTCCGGGGAACAAAGCGGATCGTCCGCACAAGAATGACTGCCACAAACAAAGCGACAGCCCATACCACAATACCTGCCACATAACCTGCCATTTTACAGCCATCCTTTCTTATACATGATCCGCGCTGCACCGAGTGCGATCAGAACACCAACCGGTACTAAAATACCAACAGAACCCGCCAGCGACGGAACAAGCAAAAACAATACCACCATAAAAATGAGCGGTGCCAGAGCGATCTTCCAGTTTTTGCTGACATAGACAACTGCCAGTCCACCAAAAAGTGCCGGTAAAATATTGTCAAAGGCCGGCGCCAGTGTCGGTGAATCAAGAATTGGTGCCAGCGCAGACAATCCAATGACGCCAAGAGCGATCACCAGCGTTGTCACAATGGAGCTTGTGGCGATGGCCATCGTGGAGATGATCTCACCCTCCTCGCTGCCCGGCTTCACATCTGCATTTTCCATTGCATTCAGCGCACTCGGAGCCTTAATGCTCGTAAGATTTCCAGTCACAAACGCCAGATATGTACCACCGGTTCCAAGCATCGGCGTATAGGTGATGACCTCGATGACACCAACCGTCCAGTAGATCGGCGCCACGCCGATCAACCCCTTTAACACTGCCTGCGCGCTGGGCCAGGCCTGATAATACACGCAGATTGCCACCGGAACCATAAGCACAACAACGAGCGCTGTCCAGATCCAGATTTTTCCAACGCGATCCGTTTTTTCCATATATTGTTTAAAATTCATCGAATCCTTCATCCTACACCTCCTAGACGATCAGCGGGGTAATGAGCACTGCAAAGACCATCGCGCCAACCATACTGATAGACAGCGCATATGTCTCCAGCCACTTCATGTTACATTTTTTGATCAATAGACCACAGATACACATGATCAAAGCCGATACCAGCAATACAAAGATTGGGATAAAGCCTGCCAGTCCTTTTCGCACATCGGCAAACACCATACCTAAAAATGCGGAGATCATGCCCAGAAACATCGCCGTCATAAAAATGTCTCCCCACTTGCTGTCCTTGTTTTTGATCTTAATCACACCGCCCTGGATCCGCTTCATGAGAATCGGGGGCAAAACGATACTTGGAAGAATGCCAAGTGTCATCACCCACGCGATGGCAGAATATACCTTCGGATCCGTGATCGTCTCAGACAGGGAAATACCCAGCGCATTCGCCGTAGAAGTCGCCGCCGGAAGTTCATAAGTGATCGCACCGATCACGCTCATGCGGATCCACGGCAACGGAATACCCAAAAATTTTGACAAAGTTACCACACCAAGTAAAATGGAGATCGCCGGTGCGATCGTAAATACCGCCGTAGAAACAATCGTCTTTTTTAAGACGGCCGTCTCCATACCGATAGCCTTTCCTCTGCGGTAAGACCGGATCAGAAAATAAACAGACTGCGCCAGCACAAACACAATGACGCAGACAGCAAGACCATACAAAAAGCTGCTGTTCGTACTGAAATTCATATAAGCTCCTCTCTTTCTTTTGTTATTTGTAATAGTCATACAGACAGCATCTGCACGATGTAACAAAAACCCCGGCGCTTACGCTCCGGGGTTTCATTGCTCTTAACTATAACCGAATTAGTTATATTTACGCTTTCTAGCTGCTTCAGATTTCTTCTTGCGCTTTACAGAGGGCTTCTCATAATGCTCTCTCTTGCGAATCTCCTGCTGGATACCTGCCTTTGCACAGTTTCTCTTGAATCTGCGTAAAGCGCTATCTAAAGTCTCGTTCTCTTTTACGGTAACACTAGACATTCTTACACCTAACCTCCCTCCAGTTGTAAATTGTGCACATCAACTGTAAGGTTCTATTTCCTAATTGCACTGCAAATAATTATACCATATATTTTCAGTTCGTCAAGGCTGTTTTGAAAAAAATGTAATTATAATGTTCCTCCAAAGTCAGTTACCAGTGCCTGACCGGTAATCGCGCGGGATTCATCAGATGCAAGGAATAACAGAATGTTTGCTACATCCTCAGGCATGCAGGGCTGTACCTTCAGGTCACTGTGCTTTGCCATCTGTCCGAACATATCTGCATCCATGTTGGCGGGGTTCATACCTGCTACCATCGGTGTCACGATCGTTCCCGGGCAGACTGCATTACAACGAATACCGGTGCCTGCAAAACGGAGCGCCGTGTGCTTTGTCACACCGATGATGGCTGCCTTTGAGGAAACATATGCAGCACCGCCGCATCCCATCACTCCTGCAACAGACGCCACATTCACAATAGAACCGGTTCCGGTCTTTGACATCTCGGCAGTTGCTGCACGCATGCAGTACATGGTTCCCTTTGTGTTAATGTCAAGAATGCGATCAAGATCATCATCATTCAATCGATCGATGGGCTTTAAGCCCTCTTCCAGCACGCCTGCGTTGTTGACTAAAACATCTACTTTGCCATAAGCTTCCACTGCCTTTGCAACAAGGCTGTCCGCATCTCCCTTTTTGGAAATATCGGAGACAACAGGCAGAACCTCTCCGCCTGCCTCACGGATCTTTGCAGCGACCTCCTCCAGCTGGGGCTGGCGGCGTGCGGTGATCACTACCTTTGCGCCCTCCTTTGCAAAAAGAAGTGCTGTAGCGGCTCCCACACCGGAATTACCTCCTGTAATGATCGCTACCTTGTCCTGTAAACGTCCCATAGTAACATGCCCTCCTTAAAAATATCATTTATTGATTGATACAGAGCCACCCTCCCAATATCGTTCATGCGCTGTATCATAAGCACTTATTTTATCTGCGCGCCCAGTGCATTGACTGCCTCTGCCAAGGCATCATCCACACCTGCCGGATTCTTTCCGCCTGCCTGTGCCATGTTCGGACGGCCGCCGCCGCCTCCGCCAACGATAGATGCAATACTCTTGATCAGATTACCTGCATGTGCACCTGCCTTCTGTGCCTCATCGGTTGCCATTGCTACCAGATTGACCTTACCGTCAGCAACAGATGCCAGCAGGATCACACCCTCGCCCAGCTTGTTTTTGAGCTGATCTCCAAGATCTCGCAGACCGTTCATGTCCACGCCCTCAAGCTTTGTGGCAAGGAACTTCACGCCCTTGACATCCTGTACCTGATCCATGACATCACCCAGCGCATCCTTAGCTGCCTTGGACTTCATGGATTCGATCTCGCCATTCAGACTCTTGATCTCTGCCTGCAGATGTGCGATCTTCTCTACTACACCCGCCGGATTTGTCTTTAAGAGCTTTGCAGCCTCCTCCAGCGTCTTTTCGATGGTGTCATAATATGCAAATACACCGTCAGCCGTAATTGCCTCGATACGGCGCACACCTGCTGCCACACCGGACTCGGAAACGATCTTGAAAGCCTTGATATCAGCGGTGTTTGCTACATGTGTTCCACCGCACAGCTCCTTGGAGAAATCTCCCATGGAGACAACGCGGACACTCTCGCCGTACTTCTCACCAAACAGTGCCATCGCTCCGGACTTTTTCGCCTCATCGATGGTCATAACCTCGGTTACAACCGGAATCGCCTCGTTGATCTTTGCGTTTACAATATCTTCTACCTTCTGTAGCTCCTCTGCTGTCATTGCGGAAAAGTGCGAGAAGTCAAATCTTGTCCGGTCAGCATCCTGATTGGAACCCTTCTGCTCTACATGTGTGCCCAGCACCTCACGAAGAGCCTTCTGAAGTAAGTGAGTTGCAGAATGGTTCTTGCAGATCTTTGCTCTGCGCGCTGTATCGATCGTAAGCTCTGCCGTATCGCCAACTTTGATCATACCTGCAGTACAGGTTCCGACATGCCCGATCTTACCACCCTTCAGCTTGATCGTATCGCTGACTGTAAACTCACCCTCATCGGTCTTGATCACACCGGTATCACCGATCTGTCCACCCATGGTCGCATAGAAGGGGGTCTCATCCACGATCACAGTTCCGTTTACACCCTCGGTCAGTGCCTCTGCCAGCTCCGTCTCTGTGGTGAGCACGGTAATCTTTGAGCTTGTGCTTGTCTTGTCATAGCCTACGAATGCAGAAGTAATGGCAAGATCGATCTCATCGTAAACAGTGGCATCCGCACCCATATAGTTTGTCTCTTTTCTCGCTGCGCGGGCTTTTTCCTTCTGCTCCTTCATGCAGGCATCAAAACCCGCCTGATCTAAGGTATAGCCCTTCTCCTCCAGGATCTCGGCAGTCAGATCTACCGGGAATCCGTAGGTGTCATACAGCTTGAAAGCATTCTCTCCGGACAGAACCTTCTCTCCTGCAGCCTCCATATCCTTTTCCATGTCTGCAAGGATCTTTAATCCCTGATCGATGGTCTTATTGAACTGCTCTTCCTCCTGGGTGAGCACCTTAAAGATGAAATCCTTCTTCTCTTCCAGCTCCGGATAGCCATCCTTGCTCTCGCGGATCACGGTCGCTGCCAGATCAGCCATAAAGGTGCCCTCGATACCCAGCATTCTGCCATGTCTTGCAGCACGGCGGATCAGACGGCGAAGCACATAACCGCGTCCTTCATTGGTGGGCATCACGCCATCGGAAATAAGGAAAGTGGTAGAACGAATATGGTCGGTGATCAGACGAATGCTGATATCGTCCAGTGCATCCTGCTGATAAGTCTTTCCGCAAAGTTTACAAATGTGGTCGCGTATCGCCTTCATCGTGTCGATATCGAATACAGAATCCACATCCTGCATCACAACCGCCAGACGCTCCAGGCCCATTCCGGTATCAATATTTTTATTCTCCAGTTCCTCATAGCCGCCGTGTCCGTCACCGTTGAACTGAGTAAATACGTTGTTCCATACTTCCATGAAACGATCGCAGTCACAGCCTACCTTACAACCGGGATCACCACAACCGTATTTCTCGCCGCGGTCATAGTAAATCTCTGAGCAGGGGCCGCAGGGACCTGCTCCGTGCTCCCAGAAGTTATCACACGCACCAGTCTCAGGATCACGGTAGAAACGGGTGATACGCTCCGGCGCCACACCGATCTCCTTTGTCCAGATCTCGAAGGCTTCCTCGTCCTCACCGTAAATGGAAGGATACAGACGATCCTCCTCAAGACCCAGAACCTTAGTCAAAAACTCCCATGACCATGCGATTGCCTCATGCTTGAAATAATCTCCAAATGAGAAATTACCGAGCATCTCAAAGAATGTGAGATGTCTTGCAGTCTTTCCTACATTTTCGATATCACCTGTACGCACACACTTCTGGCAGGTGGTCACACGTCTGCGGGGCGGGATCTCCTGCCCGGTAAAATAAGGCTTTAACGGTGCCATACCTGCGTTGATGAGCAACAGGCTGTTGTCATTGTGAGGTACAAGGGAAAAACTATTCATCGCCAGATGTCCCTTGCTCTCAAAAAATTCCAGATACATTTTGCGTAATTCATTTACGCCATACTTCTTCTTCACTGTGTTTCCTCCAAATCATATAGATGTATGTTTCACTGCTTATCTTCCGCAGTCATAGCAGCTGTCTTGGCATCCTTGCGCTCACGCAGTTTTTTTCCTGCAAAAGCACCTGCAACACCGATTGCCGCCAAAAGAATCATGATGATCAAATATTGTAAAAAGCTTTCCAAAATCGCGATCATAGTAAAAACCTCCTGTTTTTATCAACTCTTATAACTGTTTCGCCAATTTACAACTCACATTTTCCAACACTTTATTATAATCCAGCATTTTCTGTCTGTAAAGTGCAACCGTTCAAAAATCATTGTCTCACACAAGTTCCACGTTGCAATTCACACGTCAGCCAGCTGACCTGTGAATTGTAACGAATTTGGCGATGCTTCGCATGCAAAATCGCCAAATTCATGGCTTATGTACGTTTTTGCCACGTAGCCCGCAGTAAATGCTGGCTACTGTGTGAAAAGTAACAGTTCCACATCATCCAGAAGCCCTGTGCCATCCGCCGCGCTCGTTGCCAGCTGGTCACACCGTTCATTTTCCGGATGTCCGTCATGCCCCTTCACCCAGATAAAGTGCACAGTATGCGGTTCCATCGCCGCCAGCAATGCCTTCCAAAGATCAATGTTTTTCACCGGCTTTTTGTCCGATTTGATCCAGCCGCGTTTCTGCCAGCCGTCAATCCACCTCTGGTTAAAAGCATCCGTCAGATATTTGGAATCCGAGTACAGATCCACCTCGCAGGGGCGATTTAACTGCTGCAGTCCACGGATCGCTGCCATCAGCTCCATACGGTTGTTTGTCGTTTTTTTATAGCCGGCAGACAGTTCCTTCTCGTGTACCGCACCCTTACTGTCCACATACCGGAGAATCACCCCGTAACCACCGGGGCCATCGGGGTTGCCTCTGGCTGCCCCATCCGTAAATATTGTTACCTTCATAATTCCTCACTTCCTTCAGAAGTCTGCTGCAAAAATCCATGAAAATCGTCTTCGACCTGTTTCTACTCTAAATCTTCAAAATACTGATTTTCATGCTCGATACGCATGATCCGCCCTGTAAATGCCGGATTTGAGATACGGCTCAGATATTCATCAATGATGCCGAACTCCTGCCAGCAATGCATCGGGAACACATATTTTGCGGACACGTTTTTCAAAAAGTAATCAAAACCCTTGAACTTATGCTGTTCCAGCCTCGGATCCAGCACCACGAATGCCGCGTCAAAATAAGTATCCGCCATCTGCCCGATCTGATACTTATAACCGCGCTCCATCTTACCGTTCACCAGATCGCCTGCACCCTCCCAGGTCCAGTTGTGCAGATCGCCTGCGTGATAGATATGTTTTCCATCAGCCTCCACTGCGAATGCCACACCCGCATCTGTGGACAAATATGTGCGGATCTTCATATCATCCACAACATATTCCTCATTATTGGTGACATAAGTGATCTTCTCCCGAATGGAAGGATCTATTCCGTGCTTTTTCAAAAAATTCGGACTCAGCTTCGCATCCCTGGAAATGACATAATGAATGTTCTCATAGCGCTCCGCAAACCGGTAAATGTCCATATCGAAATGATCCTGATGCTTGTGGCTGGCGAAAAAATACATCGGCGTGTCCGCATCATAGATAGGAAGCTTTCCACTAAAATGATAACCGTTCACCCGGTCTCCGTTAAAATAGTCAAACACCAGCACCTTTGTATCCAGCTCTACCACAAAGCAGCTGTGGTGAATAAATAATACATTCATGCTCTTTTTACCTCTAAAACTATGATATTCAAAACGATTTTGGAAAAAACATTTGATTCAATATTATTTCATTCTTCCGATGATAGCATTCGCCTTTGCATAGATCTCTTTCGGATCAAAGCCAATATCAAACACACCGCCCTCATAAAGAATGCGTCCGTTGACCATCGTCATTGCCACATTCTGCTTGCTGCCGCTGTAAACGAGATTTTTCACCAGATTGTTTTCCGGCTGCATATTAGGCTGCATGAGATCGATCATTGTCAGATCCGCCTTTTTGCCGACTGCCAGATCATCACAGTCAGGAAGTCCCATCGCCCGTGCGCCAGCGGTTGTCGCCATGTAGAGCACCTCGTTGGCAGGCACTGCTGCCGCATCCATGTCCTTTACCTTTGCCAGTGCTGTCGTCAGGAACATCTCACGGAACATGTCCAGACAATTGTTGCTGGCCGGTCCGTCGGTTCCGATCGCCACCGGGATGCCTTCGGAGAGATAACGGCTGATGGGCGCGATACCGCTCGCCAGCTTCAGGTTAGAAGCCGGATTGGTCACTGCGGTCAGCCCGCGCTTTTTGAAGATCTCAAAATCTGCGTCTTCCATCCATACACAGTGATAGCCGCCGCCACCGTAAGTATACATCCCCAGATCCTCCGTCAGCTGTGTCGGTGTCTTGCCCCAACGGCCAATACACTCCTCCACCTCTGACTTTGTCTCGGAATTATGCAAAAAGACCGGACTTTTCAGCTTCTGAGCCAGCTTTGCAACACCCTCCATCAATTCCATAGAGGTTGTATATTCCGCATGAAATCCCACAATAAAGCTGGTCAGATCACTCATCTCATTGACGATATGATAGTTTTCTTCCATGAGTTCCACGGTTCCGCCAAAATTGTTCAGCCCACTTGTCTGCACCGTCCGAAATCCGGTATCCGCCGAAGCCTTCGCATCTACCGGCGGGAAAAAGTACATATCAAAATTAGAAGTAATACCGCTGGTCAGATACTCCATAATTCCTAAAATATTCAGCCAATAGCAGTCATCCTCCGTAAGCTGTCCCTCTCTGGGAAATACCTGATCAAACAGCCAGCTTTGAAGCGGAAGATCATCCGCAAAAGACCGCAGAAACGTCATGGCTGTATGTGTATGTGCATTTTTAAATCCGGAAAGGATCAGCTTCCCGCTGGCATCGATCTCGCGATCCCACAGGATCACCTCGCCAGGCTGCAAGACATGCCCGGTATCACTGCCATCACCGATGTAGGCGATGGAATCACCGCGCACCCACAATTCTCCCTCTATGATCTGATATTCACGCTTTGCATCATCCTTTAAACAGAGGATCTTTGCATTGTAAAAACGTACATTCATTCGTTTATTTTCTCCTTTATCCTCAAAGCTTCTTTGGATAATTGCGAAACTGTTTACATCGCGTTTGAGGGTCATTCGAGCACATATATGGCGAACACGCTCTCGTATTCCCTGTTCACGTTATGATTGCGTTTCTCAATTATCTCTACAACGTCTTTGCGATACCCTTGATCGTCTCAGTCAGCAGCTGCTTGAACATCGGTGCGACTGCGTCCGCTGTCTCTGTGATCTCTGCATGGGTCAGCGGCTTCGGTGAAATGCCTGCTGCAAGGTTGGAAATACAGGAGACACCGACCACCTTCATGCCCATATGTTTCGCTGCCTGTGCCTCACATGCCGTGGACATACCCACTGCATCCGCCCCCATCATACGGCACATATTGATCTCTGCCGGTGTCTCGTAGGCAGGACCGGTGAGCTGTACATACACGCCCTCTTTTAAATTGATGCCAAGGTCGCAGGCTGCTTTCTTCACGATCTGCTGCAGATCCTCGTCATACACATGACTCATATCCGGAAAACGTGTTCCCAGCTCCTCAATATTCGCACCGAGTAACGGTGAGGGTACAAAACAGGAAATGTGATCCTTGATCAACATAAAATCGCCCGCGTGGAAGCCCTGTTTGATACCGCCGGATGCGTTTGTAAGGAACAGCACTTTTGCGCCCATCATCTTCATCAGACGGGTCGGCAGCACCACATCTGTCATGGGATATCCCTCATAATAGTGCACGCGGCCCTGCATGATCACCACGGGCACACCCTCCACATAACCAAACACAAAACGTCCCTTGTGAAGCGGAACCGTTGACACGGGAAAACCTTCGATCTCTTTATAATCCAGCGTTGCGACCACGTCAATCTGTTCTGCATAATCGCCCAGGCCGGAGCCTAAGATCAGCGCCACATCCGGTGTAAAATCAACCTTTGCCTTTACGCTTTCGTAGCATTTTACTAATTTTTCATATACTTCGTTCATGATAACGTCTCCTTTGAAAAGAATTATCTAATATTTTACCAAAATAAAAGGCAAGAAGCAAGGTCACAGTGTTTTTTCCTCACCTGAAGAACCACGTGTACACCACCGCTGCAATCTCCCTCACATAAAAAGGGATCACATAGGGTATTGCCGTTTTTGAGGCATATGCCACAGGCTTTAATCCCTCCTGCTTTGCGTGCAGACAACCACGGTAACAATGAAATTCACTGGTGATGAGTGCGATCTCATGTTTTTCTGTCCATGTGCTGTCCGCGCCCAGCGCCTCCTCCAAAATAATGCGCGACTGGCGCAGATTTGTCGGTGTATTTACGGAGGACTCCTCTTTATAGAGACGGCTGCCATCGATGCCGCGCGCCGTCAGCTCCCGGTACATACACTCTGCTTCAGAGATCGATTCGTCCTCTCCCTGACCGCCGGAGAGCACGGCGATCGCCTTCGGGTGACTACAAAGATACTCATAGGCGGCATCGATCCGCTCACCCAGAATGCGGCTGGGCCGCCCGTCCCTGACATGACAGCCCAATACCACTGCCGGAGTATCCTCTGCCACAGTCTGTCCCTTCGCGCCCTGATGGATCGCGATCATTGCCGCAGCAGCAAGTGCTGTCCCCATCAGAATCATGATACCGATCACAATTAAAATCATTTTTGTCATACGTTTCATATCCCCAATTCTCTCTTCCTTCGCAGCCCGCGCACAGCAGGCATTTTCTCAAGCATCACACATATCGGACTTTTTTCCATATGTGTTCTTCTCATGTCCCACACATATCGAATCGTTCGGTTGCTTTTCACACAATAACCAGCATGTACTGTAGGCTACGTGCCCTGCTCAGTCCCCACCCGCAACACTTTCCACAATCCTGTAAATGTCACCACCAGCGTCAACGCCTCCGCCGCCGGATATGCCAGCCATACACCTGTCATTCCAAACAATGCCGCCATCGCAAAGGCACAGAGCAGGATCAGCACAAATCCCCGCAGCATAGACGCTGCAAAGGCAGCTCTTGCCTGTTCCATCGCGCTGAGCACGGACGTACCTACAATATTCCATCCTGCAAAGAAAAATCCGGTCATATACAGCCGCAGGCCTGACTGTGCATACGCTGCCAGCGCCGGATCATCTGCCTTGTTAAAAACTGCTGTGATCGGTGCCGCAAACCTCCAGACAATAAACACGATCAGCACTGCGAACAGAAGCGACAGCCACAAGCCCATTCGGATCACGCGACGGATCAGACTACGCTCATTCCTGCCATAGTAATCACTGATCAGCGGCTGGGAACCCTGCGCAATGCCATTGAACATCGCCACTGCCACGATTGCCAGATTTGCCACTACACCATACGCTGCGACTCCCGTATTTCCTGCAAGATCCAGAATCAGATAATTAAACGCCATCGTTGTCACCCCGGAGGACATCTCACCGACAAACGCGGATACGCCCAGCTGACACGCCTGGCAGAGCCTTCCAACATCCGGTTTCACAAAGTGAAAACGCAGCGTGGATTTTTTTGACAGGATATGCACAAGGCAGATGAGCACGCCCACGATAGGCGAACAGGCCGTAGCCAGCGCCGCCCCCTCCATACCCATATGCAACGGATACATGAGTACATAGTCAAATACGATGTTGAACAGGCTGCTAAACAGTGTTGCAGCCATCGCTACCGTAGGAGCGCCATCGTTACGCACAAATGCATTGCACACATGATTCCACATAAAAAAGATGGAAAAGCTCATAAAAATCCGGGTATACGGAGCTCCCACCGCAACGATGGACGCATCACCTCCCATCAACGCCACCAGCTGCTCCGGGAACAGAAAACCGGTCACCATAAATACTGTGCCAAGGATCGTTGTCCAGATCAACGCATTGGAAAACCACGGGTATTTCCTGGAGCGGTTTTGTCCCTTCTCCACCGCAAACCGGATCGCACTGCCCACGCCGATCATCTGACCGATGGCAAAGATCACACTATATAACGGCAGCACAAGATTCAGTGCCGTGATACCGTCCGCACCCACTGCCTGTGAAATAAAAAAAGTATCCGCCAGAATATACAGCGATATACCGATCATCCCGAATATATTTTGTGAGACATATTTTGCAAATTGTTTTCTTACATTCATTACTTTTCCTCCAAGTGTCCCCATTATACCTGTCTTCCTGCAAAAAAACAAGCCGTGGAGCTCTCGTCTCCTCCGGCTTGCCAATACTGCGTTACATTCCAGATCCCAGTCCAAATTGCAACCATATCATTCCTTCCAAACACACAAGATTTCATTCATCTGCACACACTACAAGATAATACACACCAGTCCGCCATTATTATCATTGACTACCTTCTGCATCGTGTCCTGCAGCTTCATCTGACATTCATCGTCCATACGGCTGATCTTGCTGCGAATCCCATCCTCCATCAGCTCACCAACCGTCTTTCCGAAAATATTCGTATTCCAGACACCTCCGTCATCTGTTTTTCCCGCCTTGATATAGCTGATCAGATCCTTTGCCTGTTCCTCACTGCCCACGATCGGTGCGATCTCCGTCTCAATATTCGCCCGGATCATGTGAATAGAGGGTGAACTGGCCTTCATGCGCACACCATACTTGCTCCCGTGCTTCATAAGCTGCGGTTCCTCCATGTTGATATCGGAAAGCGTTGGAGTAACGACACCATAACCACGCATTTTCACAGAACGTATCGCATCGGCAACCTTTTCGTACTCCTGTTTCTTTTCAGAAAGCTCCCGTACCAGCGCGATCAATTCATACTCATCATTGACAGTGATTCCCGCCATGCGGCTGATATTCTCATAATAATAGCGATCATCCACCTCCATGCGAAATGTACCAACACCGTCAGACAACCGCACACCTTCTTTTCGGATTTCCTTCACATACTCATCCGGCTCTGGAAGAACCAGTGACTTGAAATCCCTGACATTTGTAACCTTCTCTAACAATTCCTTTGCGTGCGCAAATAACCGCTGTTTGATCGGATGGTCGATCTCCAGCACATCCACCCACTTCGGCAGATAAAATTCC
Organism: Lachnospiraceae bacterium; assembly: GCA_022773965.1. Classification (GTDB taxonomy): domain Bacteria; phylum Bacillota; class Clostridia; order Lachnospirales; family Lachnospiraceae; genus W0P33-017. The sequence goes on along the minus strand of JALFNQ010000198.1, from coordinate 23,330 downwards.
AGCTGACTCACCGGAAATTCATATAAGATCTCCTCTAAGATCCGGTTTACATCCTCCATATGCAGTTGATCACAATTCAGTGGCAGCACCGCCACCTGATACTGTTCCATCAACTGATTTGCCAGTGCTTTGGAACTCTCACTATAAGGCTTATTTGTGTTCAGAATGATAAGAAACGGTTTTCCGCTCTTTTTCAATTCTTCTACCGTGCGGCGCTCCGCCGGTTCATAGGACTCCCTTGGAATATCCGTGATCGATCCATCCGTTGTCATCACAATGCCGATCGTTGAATGATCCCGGATCACTTTCTGCGTACCAAGCTCCGCTGCCTGCGTAAATGGTATCTCCTCCGGGAACCAGGGTGTTTTCACCATCCGCTCTTTTCCGTCCTCCATGTGACCGCTGGCTCCATCGATCATATACCCGACACAGTCGATCATGCGCACCTTGATATCCAGCTCCTCCGCCACCCGGATCTGCGCAGCATCCTTTGGTATGAATTTCGGTTCTGTGGTCATCACAACCTTTCCGGTTGCCGCCTGCGGAAGCTCATCACGCAACCGCTCTTTTTCATGATCATCCGATAGATTCGGCAATACCATCAATTCCATAAAACGTTTGATAAACGTTGATTTTCCAGTACGAACAGCGCCCACAACGCCTATGTAGATCTCTCCTCCGGTTCTGTCGCGGATGTCCTTATACAGGTTATACTCTGCACGTAAAATATCAGACATAAAAATAAACTCCCCCTTCTACTATTCGAATCCGGCTCACAGCGCCGTTACATAGATTCAAGCTATAATAGATAGTATGAAAGGAGAGTTTTCTTTATTCCTGTTTTTTGTCCTGTTTTTCAAAGAAGAATCTGCAGCTTTTTCGGCAGACATTCAATGGTAATGTCCCATTTTCCACCAAATGTCTCTCCATCCGTATGTACTTCCAGATTATCCTTTAACATCATATGGCACGCCCGGGCATCCACCACTTCATAGCCCGGAATCCGCTCATGCATGTTTAACGCCAAGAACGCCAGGCTAAAGAGTGCTTTCACATTCGTGAGATCATATGCCATTGCAAAAGAAAGCTTACCATCATTGGACTTTGCACCGGATGCCATCGGCAGATGTCCACCCTCGAAGGGCTGATTCATACCTGCAACAAAAAACAGGCGATGCACTCTGCGCTCTGTCAATTGTCCTCTTTCGTTCATAAACACCAGTTTTCCATCTGTCGTAGGATAAGAAAGAACCAGACGCACCGTATTGATCATATAGATCAGCTTTCCAAGATGAATCCGGTTCAAAACCGCCTTTAGCCTTCCACCTGCATGCCTGCATGCCTCTGCATCCAAGCCTATTCCTGAACTGATCGCAAAATACCTGCTCGTCCGATCCTGATGAAATGTCGTCTTGCCCAGATCCATCTCATAGATCCGGCCACCATCTAAAATCCGTTTCAAAGCGCGTAACGGATCCGCTGATATCCCAAGTGAGTAGCCCAGGTCATTGGCAGATCCTGCCGGGATATAACCAAGGATCACACGTGTATAATCAGAAATTCCATTCAATACCTCATTAAACGTACCATCTCCACCTACAACGACCAGTATCAATTCACCTGCATGCTCTATCATGAGCTGACCGGCAATCTTCGTAGCATGCCCCGGATATGAGCATTCATACTCATGATAATGCACGCCACGCCGGATCAGCTCCGGTTTTAAGACATACTTCCAAATATTCTTTTTTCTGCCTGCTCCGGCATTTCCATTTACAATAAAATAATACGTGTTATCTTTATTCATCTGTATATATGATCTCCACATTACTCTGCCACAAGTGATTTTCCCACTCCGGCGTAAGTTTTTTATCTGTAACTAAAACATCAATTCCTGAAAAATCAGCGATCTGTGTAAATGATATATGATTGAACTTGGCATTGTCAACTGCCATCATACGTTTTGTCGCAGAGCATAACATCCGCTTTCTGACTCCGGCATCCTGCTCGCTGGAATCGGTAAATCCCTTCCTCAGATCCACGCCCTTGCAGGAGACGATCGCCTGATCCACAAAAAAATGATCGACCATCTGTTCCGCCTGATGTCCAAGCAAGGATAATCCAGTTCCTTTCAGAATCCCTCCGGTAGAGAGCACCTTCCAACCCTGCACATCTGAAAGCTCCAGCAGGATCTCAATGGAATTTGTGATCACCGTCAGGTTTTTTTTATCCTTGATCTGTTTTGCCACAAACAATGCGGTCGTACTGGCATCCAGCATCATACGATCCCCATCGTGGATCATTTCTGCTAATTTTGCGGCAATCTTTATCTTTGCTTCGATATTCTCACGCTTGCGCCCTAAAAAAGGAATCTCATCCCGCTCGCTTCCCTTCACGACAGCTCCGCCATAAGTGCGCTCTGCAAATCCATCATGCTCCAGTTTTTCCAGATCCCTCCGGATCGTCTCTTCCGTCACCCCGTATTTCTTACTCAGGTCAGCAACAATGACCCGACCCTCTTCCTTTAGAAGCGTTAATATCTCATTGCGTCTTTCTGCTGCAAGCATACAAAATACCCCCATATTGATAGCAGACCCGAAAGGCTGTTCAGCTCCCGGTTCTTTTCTAAACAACCAGTTGCCTCATGCGTCATTTGCAGTATCTCATCAACATCCGTGCTGTGGCTGGTCTTTTTTGTTGGTATCAATCACATATTTCTTGAAATATCAAGGCATTTCATCATTGCTTCCATAACTGCACTGCGCATTCCCTTCTCCTCCAGCACACGCACCGCCTGAATCGTTGTCCCTGCCGGGGAACATACCATATCCTTTAAATCTCCGGGGTGTCTGCCCGTTTCTAATACCATCTTCGCACTGCCCATCACAGCCTGGGCAGCAAATTTATAAGCCTGGGCCCGCGGCATTCCACCTGCAACTGCCGCATCCGCCATCGCCTCGATAAACATAAATACATAGGCCGGTGAACTTCCGCTGACAGCTGTCACAACATCCATCAGATGCTCCGGGATCACCTCTGTCTCTGAAAATCCGTCACAGATATCTCTTACCAGAGCAATCTCTTCCTCCGTCACCAGTTCATTCGAACACATTCCCATCATACCTGCTTTCACCATGGAAGGGGTATTGGGCATCGTGCGGATGATCTTAACCTCTTTCCCAAAAGCTTCCTTCAACCAGGCAAGCGTCTTTCCGGGTGCGACCGTCACTATGATCTGCGCCTCACTGACCACATCCCTGATCTGCGTGATCACAGCCTCATAAAACTGCGGTTTCACAGTCAGAAATAAAATGTCCGCAAAGGCTGCCACTTCTTTATTATCTGTTGTCACCTGCACGCCGAAGGCCTCTTTTTTTGCAGCAAGCGAACCTTCTGTCCTGCCAGATATCATGATCTCCTGCGGGGTACATGTTCCGGAATCCAGAATTCCCTGCATCATGGCACCACCCATATTCCCGCATCCGATAAAACCTATTTTCTTTCCCATTTTTTATTCCTCCTTGATCGTATACTTCCCTGCCTTGACAAACCACAGATCCCGCGCTACCATAACTTGCAGGAGTGTGAATGTTATGAATACAAATGAATCAAAAAAATCTAAAATCACAAATCATCAAAACGAACAGCCTACGGAACAGCCGGATCTCAAGCGCGTGGTCATCCACAATCTTCACCGTCTGCGTACCTCAGTCAAATGGATCCTGATCGGCATCCTGACCGGTCTTGTCGTAGGTGCTGTCGGCATTGCATTTTCCTATGCAATGGCTTTTGCAACCACCATGCGCAATACCTATCCATGGCTATTATATTTTTTACCATTGGCAGGTATCCTGATCGTTTCCTGGTACTATCTGTTTAAGGGCAAAAATGACCGTGGAACCAACCTGGTGATCGCAGCCATCCATTCCGGAGAGGAAGTTCCACTTCGCATGGCTCCGCGTATCTTTGTTGCCACCGTGCTCACGCATCTGTGCGGCGGTTCCGCCGGCCGGGAAGGTGCTGCTCTTCAGATAGGTGCCAGTATCGGTAATCACATCGGAAACGTTTTTCACTTTAATGAAAACGACAAACGTGTCATGATCATGTGTGGCATGAGTGCCTGCTTTTCAGCCCTCTTTGGCACCCCGATGGCTGCTGCCATCTTTTCCATGGAGGTCATCAGCGTTGGCGTTATGTACTATGCTGCGCTGGTTCCCTGCGTTCTCGCATCCTTTGTGGCACATTCGCTGGCTGCCATGTGCGGTGTGGGCTGGGAATCATTTCCTGTTACCGACCTGCCAGCGTTTACTGTAAAAAGCGCATGCATCACCGGGATTCTTGCCATACTGTGTGCAATACTCAGTGTCGTTTTTTGCGTGCTCTTACACCATATCTCTCACTTTTTCCGCGAACATGTGCCGAACCATTATCTGCGCACGGTCGTTGGCGGATGCATCATCATCCTTCTCACACTGATCGTGGGAAACCATGATTACAACGGTGCCGGCATGGATGTGATCGCACGGTGCTTTGAGACTGGAACGGTATTTCCCGGTGCATTTTTGCTTAAGATGATCTTTACCGCCATCACCCTTGGCACCTGCTACAAAGGTGGCGAAATTGTGCCCACCTTCTATGTAGGAGCAACCTTTGGCTGTCTGTTTGGAATGATCACCGGATTTTATTCTCCGCTTTGTATTGCAGTCGGTATGGTAAGCCTCTTCTGCGGTGTAACAAACTCACCGATCGCTTCCCTGCTCATCTGCTTTGAACTATTTGGCTACGAAGGCATGCCCTATTACCTGCTTGCAATCGCCCTCAGCTATATGTTTTCCGGCTATTATGGCCTCTACAGCAGTCAGAAGATCCTGTATTCGAAATTCAAGACAACCTACATTGACCGAAAGGCACAGTAGCGATCCGAATACTGATTTTTGTCGTATAGGAAACATCGTCTCCTATACGGCGAAACGGCAAAAGCCTCCGCCAGGATACGATTCTTCGTTGTCACTTCGGATCTGTACCTCGCACGAAGATGTAACATGTCGCAAGTGACGCGTTGGGCACGGGAATGTGCCAGGGCACATTCTTTTTTATGCCTCATCATCCTCTTTCTTTTTTCTCTGATGCAGCCAGCGCTCAAAATTCTCCTGATTTTCCTCCATCCACTGTCTGCGCAGCTCTTTCTGCTCCTCCTTGCGAAGCTCACGCTGCGACTTCTTTCCATCCAGCGTGACGCGGGTACCATCCTCTGCAAAATAATCAAGATTTTTATATTCTTCCGTCTCCACCGGCAATTCGCGCCGGCCCAGCTGGAAATTCACAAACGTATCTAAAATATAATAGATCACGCCAAACACCGGCACACCGATCAGCATACCGATGATGCCCCAAAGCTTTCCAAAAAACATGACCGAAAAAACGACCCAGAATGCAGAAAGACCTGTGGATTTTCCAAGGATCTTTGGTCCGATCACATTTCCATCGATCTGTTGCAAAACAATAATAAAGAGCAGCACGATCACACCCTTCTTAAAATCTACGAGCATGATCAGAATCGTACTGGGAATCATACCGATATATGGTCCAAAAAAAGGGATGACATTCGTCACACCCACGATCACGGAAACCAGTGCGATATAAGGCATATGCATGGCGCTCAGGCCGACAAAGCAAAGCACACCGATAATCAGTGAATCCAGCAGTTTCCCGGAGATAAAGCCACCAAAGATCTCATTGCTCTTTCGCATCGTATCCAGGATCATTTTTGCATGCCGCTTATTAAAAAGCGCATAAACGATCTTCTTTCCCTGACCGACAAAGGTACGAGTGGAGCAAAGCACATACACAGAAATGATCAGTCCCACCAGAATATCCGCCAAAACTACGACAACACTCATCACGCCTGAGGCAGCCAGTGTCACATAGGACTGGATATTCTGCAGCACATTTTCATTCAGCCAGTCAGCAATGACCTCCGTTGCATTCGTCAGGACATTGTCCAAAAACGCCTGCAGCTGACGGTTCGATTTGATCAGGTCAGTGATCTCGTCCACATAATATGGAAAATTGCGTATCAGCGAAGAAATACTGATGACAACCTGCGGCAAAATGGCATAGATCATAATACCAACAATGACCACTGCAAACAGTACCACTGCAATAGCGCTGAACGCACGCAGTGCACCGTTCACCTTTGCCTCGTTTTTTGGATTTTTCACCAGCTTGTGCAGTCGTTTTTCCAGACTGTTGACGATCGGGTTCAACAGATACGCGATGGCAATACCAATAATGATCGACTTTAATCCTGATACAATGTAGGCAACCTTTCCGGTCCATGTATCATAGCTGAAGATCACAAAGAAAAACAAAATGGCGCAAAGTATCACCACAAGAAATGCTGATGCCTGCACCAATGTATGTTTAAATATCTGCTTGTTCTGATTTTTTTCCAGGTCACCGGTACTCATAGATTGCGTTACCTCTTAAACTAAAATCATTTGAAACTGTTCGTACCCTCACAGTTACGATCATTTTTTTACCGATTATAGTTTACGACAAAAAACCACACAAATCAAGCACTATTTCTGTCACTTTTCCCTTGCGTTTGTGTCTGTTTTCGTTGCTTTCTATTTTCTGACAGATCAAATTTCTTTGTTTCCTGTCTGTTTTTTATTTCCTTTATGCAAAAATGCTGCTTGCAGTAATTGTCATCAAAGTGTATAATATTTCATAGTAACAGTTCATTTTTTTGACTATTTATCACAAAAATCGAGCCAAATGTCCAGATATATCTTTCAGAGGTGAATGATGCGTTTTATACCGGTAGAAAAAATTCAGCCAGGAATGGTGATCGTGAAAAACATATATGATGAAAACGGGCGAAAGCTTCTTGGGCGCAACAAGAAAATGACAGCTCCGCTCATTGACAGAATCCGGTATCTCGGCTATCCCGGCATCTATATTTATGACCGTTATTCTGAGCATGAAGAGTTTGCAGAAATTATAAACGAAGAAGAACGCATCAGGATGCTGCATACATTAAAAGAGGGAAATCTGGAACAGATCTTTTTTCTTTCCAACAAGATTGTTGACGATCTGCTGGAGATGGAAGAAATCCATCTGGATTTCAATACCTTGCGGCATTATCACAGTTCCACCTATGATCATTCCCTCAACGTTGCCATCGCGGCAGTCACCTGCGGCATCGGATTGGAGCTTGGCAACAGCCAGCTGCGCGAACTGGCACTGGCCGCCCTGTTTCACGATATCGGGAAGGAATGTATTCCTCTGGAAATACTGGACAAGGCCGGTCCCCTGACCCCGGAAGAGCGCGAGATCATCAACTGTCATCCGGAATTCGGCTATGAAATGCTCAAGGAACGCATTGAATTTTCTTCAACGGTGCGCGTATCAATCCTGCAGCACCACGAAAATGAGGATGGCAGCGGATATCCACGGGGTCTTGCCCATGAAGATATCTATATTTATGCCCGCATTATCCATGTTGCCGACGTATTTGATGCACTGCTGTCCAAGCGGGCCTACAAAGAAGAATTCAGTGCACTTGAAACGATCGAATATCTGATGGCGAATTGCGACCATATGTTCAATTACAGGGTGGTTGCCACCTTTTTAAACTATGTGACCGTTTACCCTGTGGGTATAACCGTCACACTCTCCACCGGTGCGAAAGCACATGTCATCAAAAACCGCAACGAATTTCCTCTTCGCCCGGTTGTCATGACCGAGGACGATACGATCATTGATCTCGCCCTCGACCACAACTATCTGAACGTAACGATCGTTGGTAAATGACTTAATTGGATAGCTTTACCATCGTTTCAATCACCGCTTTTGCCTTGCCGGAATCGATGGACTCTGCTGCCAGTCGAATGCCTTCTGCGATGGAATCGGCAAGCCCGCCTATATAGAGGGTCGCACCTGCGTTTAAGAGTACCACATCACGCTTTGCACCCTGCTCGGTTCCATCCAGGATGGCTTTTGTGATCTTTGCATTCTCTTCACCTTCTCCACCCTGAAGCTCCGTGATCTCACACCGTGTAAATCCAAACTGCTCCGGCGTCACCTCGAAAACTGTCACTTCACCGTCTTTGATCTCAGCAACCGTCGTCGTTCCCGCAAGATTGAATTCATCCATGTGATTATCCCCGCTCACGACAAATCCGCGCACGACATCCAGACCTGCCATCACCTTTGCGATCGTTTCCACCATCTTCGGATCGTAGACACCGACAACCATCTTTTTTGCTCTGGAAGGATTGGAAAGGGGACCCAAAATATTAAATATCGTACGGATTCCCAGCCCTTTGCGCACCGATCCCACATATTTCATGCAGGGATTGAAGTGCGGTGCCATCATAAAGCCGACACCTGCTTCCTCTACACATTTCTGTACTACAGCGGTATCTGCAGCAATGTTCACGCCCAGTGCCTCCAGCACATCTGCTGCACCGGATTTACTGGAAATGGAACGGTTTCCGTGCTTTGCTACGGGAAGTCCTGCTCCTGCCACCACAAAGGCGGATGTCGTTGAGATATTAAAAGAGTAGGTACAGTCTCCTCCGGTTCCCACCAGATCCACATAGTTTTCACACTTCGGCGCGATCGTATTTGCCTTGCTGCGGAGCACGGATGCAAAGCCCAAGATCTCATCCACCGTCTCTCCCTTCATGCGCAGTGCGGTCAAAAGACCTGCGATCTCCACCTCGCTGGCCTGACCCGTCAGGATCAGCTCTGCGACACGCTGCGCCTCCTCTTGTGTCAGATTGTTTCCATCTACAACTGTTGCAATTGCTTTTTTCATAGTCTTTGTCCTCCTAAAATCATAATGCGAATCCCCATTCATATCTTGTCATTTCGTTTCTATTTGATTCACGCTTAAATTCACGCTTCGATTTTATAATCTTCGCATTTCTTCCTTGAATGTCCTGCAATACGCTGCTGCCGCCTCTGGTGCAAAATCATTCTCCCGCAGCAGATTGATAAAATGTGAACCCACGATCGCTCCGTCGATGGAATCCTTCATCGGCGCGATATCTGCTGCTTTTGTAATACCAAATCCCATCATGACCGGAATGGGGCTCCTGGCTTTGACGTCCGCCAGATAATTTGAGATCTCTCTGTGGAAGGTTCCTGACTGGCCGGTCACACCCATGGATGATACACAGTAGATAAAGCCTCTTGCATCCTTTACGATCTCCGGTACACGCTGCCCCGACACAGGGCTGACCAGCTGGATCAGGATTGTCTCATCCTGCCCTGCTAAATATGCCTGAATCTCCTCCTGCTCCTCCATCGGCAGATCCGGAATGATCAGTCCGTCCACACCGGCTTCACGGCATTTTTTCACAAATTTTCCGACACCGTAATGGCAGATCGTATTGTAGTAGAGCATAAAGATCATTGGCAGCCCACACCCATCAGCGCGAAGCTCCTCCACTGCATCAAAGCATTTATGGATATTGGTACCGCCTAAAATTGACTCGTAGCTGGCCTGCTGAATGACCGGTCCGTCTGCGATCGGATCCGAAAAGGGTACGCCGATCTCCACGATGTCCGTGCCCGCTGTCTCCTGCGCTTTAATGATCTCCTTTGTCTTTTCCATATCAGGAAGTCCTGCAGTCAGATACGTAATAAACGCCTTTTCCTGTTTTTCTTTTAACTGCTCTAATTTTGCTTCAATTCTATTTTCACTCATTGATCTTCTCCTCTTTCACTTTACACTAATTTAGATACCCCTTACCTGCAAGGTAATCTGCAATTGTATTTACATCCTTATCACCACGGCCGGACAGGCAGACGATGATGCTCTGCTCCGGTGTCATCTCCTTCGCCAGCTGAAACGCATACGCCATCGCATGGGCGCTCTCGATTGCCGGGATAATACCCTCCAGCTTGCACAGCTCCATCAGCGCATCCATCGCTTCCACATCGGTAATAGACACATACTCTGCTCTTCCACTGTCCTTTAAATAAGCATGCTCCGGTCCGACGCCGGGATAATCCAGTCCTGCAGAAATGGAATGTGCCAGCTGTACATTTCCATCATCATCCTGAAGCAGGTAAGATTTCATACCGTGCAGCACGCCCGGCTTTCCAAGAGCCATGGCGCTGGCATGCTTTCCGGTCTCAATGCCCAGACCTGCGGCCTCCACACCGATCAGTCTCACATCCTTTTCTTCGATAAAGTCAGCAAACATTCCAATGGAATTGGATCCACCGCCCACACAGGCCATGACTACATCCGGAAGTCCTCCAACCTCCTGGGCAAACTGTCTCTTTGCCTCACGGCTGATGCAGCTCTGGAATTCCTTGACCATCTTCGGATACGGATAGGGACCAACCGCAGAACCAATAATATAGAAGGTATCCTCTGCGGTTTTTGCCCAGGTACGGATTGCCTCGTTGGTGGCATCCTTCAATGTATTGCTGCCGGAGTGCACCGGAACAACGGTTGCACCCAGCATCTCCATACGCATGACATTCAGCTTCTGACGCTCAATATCCTCTGCTCCCATATACACCGTACATTCCATATTGAAAAGCGCCGCTCCGGTCGCCGTTGCCACGCCGTGCTGCCCGGCTCCGGTCTCTGCGATGACCTTCGTCTTTCCCATACGCTTTGCCAACAGGATCTGACCGATCACATTGTTGATTTTGTGTGCACCGGTATGATTCAGATCCTCACGCTTTAAATAGATCCTTGTACCATATTTCTCAGACAGGCGCTCTGCGAAATAAAGCGGCGTCTCACGTCCTACATACTGCTTTAAATAATAGTGATACTGCTTTAAAAATTCGGGATCGTGGATCGCCTCCTCAAATGCGGCATCCACCTCCGCCAGTGTATTCATTAACGACTCTGACACATACTGTCCGCCAAACTGTCCATAATAAGCCTTTGTATTACTCATTTTTCTCTCTTACCTTTCTTATAAATTGATCTATTTTTTCCTTGTCCTTGCCTCTGCCGGATTCTTTTTCCACGCCGGAGCTGACATCTACGATATCCGGTCTGAAAATCTCAATTCCTTCTGCCACATTTGAAGGCGTCAGTCCCCCGGCAAGCACCAGCTTCTTATCTCCAAATAATGCCCTGATCTGTGCCACACTGCCGCTGTTCCAGTCAAAGGTTTTACCACTGCCAAACTCCACACCATCCAGCACATATGCCTCGATCCGTTCCTGCTCCAGCCTGCGGCGTTCTGCCTGCCCGTTCTCCATTTCGCCTGCCTTTGCCTGATCCACACAGACAAGCTCACCTTCTGTCTGCACGCTGTCTGCTTCCGGCTTTAATACATCCGAAAATGCCCCGATATTCAATGCCCGCCAGATCGGCAGCTGACATTCCCGCAGCACCTCCAGCGACAGTTCTTTATGCACTTGCAAAATATCAAACCCGGCAATCTCGATTGCCCGAAGCTGTCTGACCGTCGGGCTGACTGTGACAGCCACCGTCTTTACCGATGGATTCAGGCATTTTTTGATCACCATGGCATCCATCAAACTGACATTTCGTTTACTCTTTTCATAAAAAACAAATCCCGCATAGTCTGCGCCCAACGCATTCAGCCAGTCGGCTTCTTTTAGGGAAGTGATCCCGCAGATCTTGACCTTTGGCACCCCCGGCGTATCCTGTTGTTTGATACTCATCTCATACCTCCCTGATCACCACGAATCATGCATCTGTCACCTGCTGCTTTTTCGATCTGTTTCACGTTTTTTCACTCCTGAATCATGTTCTCACGATCTACGCGGTTCCGCTCCGATCTGACTGCATCTATAGTGATTTCCAGTGGTTCGCCAGCTTTCCCGGATCTTCCGCTTCCATCAATGCACGCCCGATCAGAAAGGCGTCCACCTGCTGCTCCTTTAACAGCCGGATATCATCATCCGTGATGATACCGCTCTCAGCCACAAAGCATTTCTCCTTCGGCACCATCGGCCGCAACCGCATCGTATTGTCTAACGAGATCGTAAAATCCTTCAGATTCCGGTTATTAACACCGATGATCTTTGCGTCCAGCGCAAGCGCCCGCTCCATCTCCGCCTCATCATGTGTCTCCACCAGCGCATCCATACCGAGCTCGCAGGTAAGTGCATAAAAGTCTTTCATCTGCGCATCATCGAGAATCGCCGCGATCAGCAAAATCGCATCCGCTCCGATGGCCTTTGCCTCATAAAACTGATACTCATCGATCATAAAATCCTTGCGGATCATTGGAAGCTCCGTCTGTCTTCGGATCTCCTTAAAATCATCCACACATCCGTGAAAGTGATCTTCCTCCGTCAGACAGGAGATGGCATCTACCGATGCACTGTAATCCGAGATGCGCTCCACAAGGGATATTTTGCTCGTAATATTTCCAAGACTTGGTGATGCCTTTTTAAACTCTCCGATGATGGAAATTCCGGGCTTTTTCAGGTTCTCATAAAAGCCTCTGCCTGACGATTCCTGCTCCTCTGCCAGCCTGCGGACTGCCACGAGATCCATCCGCTTTTTCTGTTCCTTCAAACGTATTTTTTTATCTGCTACGATATCGTCTAAGATCATACTAAATCACCCCGTTTACAAAATTTTCTACCATTCGTTTCCCGTGCTCTGTGTAGATGGATTCCGGATGGAACTGCAGGCCGACAACCGGATAGTCCTTGTGGCGCATTGCCATGATCTCACCATCCTGTGTCCGCGCCAGCACCCGCAGGCAATCGGGAAGATCCCTGGACTGCACAGCCAGCGAATGATAGCGCGCCACCTTAATCGGTGTATCAATTCCTGCAAAAATACTGCTGCCGTCATGGCTGATCAACGACTGTTTGCCGTGGAACAGCTGCTTTGCGTAAGAGACGGTTCCTCCCAACGCCTGCCCGATACACTGATGTCCGAGACAGATGCCCAGGATCGGGATCTTGTCATAAAACTCTTTCACCACATCCATACAGATACCTGCCTCCGATGGGCTTTTGGGTCCTGGCGAGAGCACGATGCGCTCCGGCTGCATTTCTCTGATCTCCCCGATCGTAATCTTATCGTTTCGGACAACCTTGATGTCATCCGCAAATATTCCAATATACTGATACAGGTTAAAAGTAAATGAATCGTAATTGTCAATTAGTAAAATCATAAGTTTTCCTCCTCTACCAGCGTCTTTGCCAGCGCCATGACCTTGTTGCAGCACTCCTTGTATTCGTTTTCCGGAACTGAATCTGCCACGATACCGGCTCCCGCCTGTAAGTAGACGTTATTTCCTTTTTTCACCATCGTGCGGATCGTGATACAAAAATCCATGTTTCCGCCAAAATCGATATATCCGGTTGCACCGCCGTACAAGCCTCTGCGCTGTGATTCCAGCTCATCGATGATCTCCATCGCCCGGATCTTCGGTGCCCCGGAAAGGGTTCCTGCCGGCAAAAAGCTTGAAACAAGATCCAGCGGATGAAACTCTCCTTTTTTTCTGCCCTCTACCATAGACACGATGTGCATCACATGGGAATAATTCTGCACTTCCATGAACTTTGTCACCTTGACCGTTCCAAATTCTGAGATACGACCCATATCATTGCGAGCCAGATCTACGAGCATCACGTGCTCTGCACGTTCCTTTTCGTCCTGTAAGAGATCATCCTTGAGCAGCGCATCCTCCTGCGCATCTGCGCCTCTGCGGCGTGTGCCTGCGATCGGACAGGTAAACACGTGATCTCCCTGCTGCTTCACAATCATCTCCGGCGAGCTTCCGATCACCTCAAAATCACCATAATTAAAGTAATACAGATAGGGGGACGGGTTTAACTCACGCAGCTCCTTGTACAATTCAAACCCCTCCTGACCGGTCTCGATGGTCCAACGCTGGGATAATACCGTCTGGAACACATGACCCTCGCGGATATAATGCCTGATCTTTTCTACCTTTTCGCTGTACTGCTCCAACGTATCGGACTGTGCGATAATTTTTCCATCATGGTGAAAATTCTTTTTGATCGGGCCATTTCCTGCAGCGCGGCAGGCTGTGATCATATCATTTGCATATGCCAGTGCTCTTGTTTTTCCCGCCTCGCTGTCCTCTTCCAGAACGATAGCAGTCAGTGTCTCTGCCACATGATCCACCAGAATGAAATGTGTCATGAGCATCATCTGGACGGTCTCAATGCCGATCGTATCCGGGTTATCATCCGGAAGCGTCTCCGTATATCGCACAAAATCATAGCCGAGATTTCCAACCAGTCCACCGGTAAATGCCAGCTCCTGATTGTCCTTGCGGATTTCAAAACTGCTGTAATATTCCTTCAGAAGCTCACAGGGATTGCCCTCCAGCACTTCCTCCGTGCCATCCGCTTTTGTGATCACCAGCGCATTTCCTCTCGATGCGATGATCTCCTCCGGTTCCGGGCCGAAAAAGGTATAGCGGTCATAGTTTTTATCGTAGGACTCTAATAAAAATCCCTTTTTCTTTCCCACCAGCTGTTCGTACATGTTGATCGGTGTCTCGTTGACGATGCTGACTGTCTTCTTATAAAGGCGTAAAACTCTTTTTTCCATGTCTGTGATCTCCCTTCTGTTTTTCAATGAAAAAAGTCCCTGACGCGAAGATCCTTCGCGTCAGGGACGATATTTACCGTGGTGCCACCCTTTTTCAAAAGTTTATCATGGTCTTATAAAACAAAAAGCTGATATTCCAATCGGAATATCAGCCACCAATTCTACTTTTCTCAATCCGATACGGAGAGTCCTGCTCTCGATATCTTTCCCCTGTAACGTGAGGTCACGGCATCCGCTACTAACTTTCGCTTTGCATCTCGCAAATCCATTCCCGAAAAACTATCTCGCCGTTTCTCACCATCCCGGCTCTCTGTGCAGAATCGAATTACGGTACTCCTTTTGGTCATCGATTTTGTTTATTCGTTTTTCTAACTAAACTTAACTTACTACTCCATCCAGCATTTGTCAATAGAAAAGTTTTATTTTTTACGTAGAAATTAATTCATGGCTCATGTACGTTTATGGCACGTAGCCCGCAGTAAATGCTGGCTACTGTGTGAAAAGTAACAAAAAAGACTCCTGTCGGATTCGACAGAAGTCTAAAATCATATTTTTTCATAGCTGATCAAAACCTGCTCAACCACGTGTCCTCCCAGGATCACTCCGCCAGAAGATGCTTTAAATATTCCTTTAACATCGTGACTGCGATCGTATTTTCTCCGCCTCTTGGGATGATCACATCTGCATAGCGCTTAGAGGGTTCCACAAATGCCTCATACATGGGCTTTACCGTTGCCTCATACTGATTCAGAATGGAAGTGACACTGCGTGCACGCTCCACCGTATCTCTGCGGATCCGGCGCATCAGACGCTCATCTGCATCTGCATCCACGAAAATCTTTGCATCCATGAGATCACGCAGCTCCTTATTCTCCAAAATCAAAAATCCCTCAATGATGATCAGCTTTTTCGGCTCAATATGCTCAGTCTGCTCCGAACGATTATGAATCGTGTAATCATAGACCGGAATGTCTACCGCCTGACCCTTGATGAGTTTTTTCACATCCTCCACCATGCGTACTGTATCAAACGCATTGGGATGATCATAGTTGAGCTGCGAGCGGGCATCATAGTCCATATCGTCATGCGCCTTGTAATAGCTATCATGACCCAGCACCACGATATCCTCTCCAAAATATTCCTGTATCTTTTTTACGAT
This sequence comes from Lachnospiraceae bacterium, assembly GCA_022773965.1. Taxonomy (GTDB): domain Bacteria; phylum Bacillota; class Clostridia; order Lachnospirales; family Lachnospiraceae; genus W0P33-017. Next base: position 7,611 of record JALFNQ010000198.1, on the reverse strand, counting down.
CGTTGTCTTACCAGAAGCAGAACCTCCAGCAACACCGACTACTCGAATCTTATTCATCTTCTGACCTCTCTCAACTTAATTCTATTCCGTTCCTGACTGATGACGGATGAAGTAACTACGTATTCTCCGGTCTGCTCACGATGATCGAATAACTGTTACACAGGGCCAGCAGCAATGACACCACGATGATCGAGGGTCTGTTTGCCACCACCTTTGTCGTATACGAATCCACCACAAAAAGTCCAACAGAAGTGGCAAAAGTAGCCAGTGCAATGTACACAATGACCGCCTGCCATTTCTTGAGTACCTTCTTATCGAAGCAGAGCACCTTAGGAATCGCTTCCGCTGCCAGGCTGATGGGCCATGAAATAATCGCACCGAATATAAAAAATCCCATCACACTGCGCACTGAACTGTACCGGAAGCCAAAGACGCGCATGACCTCACCGCCAAATACACACAACAGCGCAATTACGCCGATAAATAAAAAAAACGCTACCAGAAAAACGGAAAGACTGTCCAGAACATCCTTTAAAATTCTCTTATTGACATGCATAATATCACCCCTCTTTTGCCATCATAACACATTTCATAATATTTTTAAACTAATAAAATTTGCATTCACTAACAAAATAAGATATAATATATAACGTTTTATGTCAACAATAAAGAGGAGGAACATGTTATGGCTTGGTACGATGAAGCGATTTTTTATCATATCTACCCCTTAGGACTGTGTGATGCACCGAAAGAAAACACTTATGCGGCACCGGTACACCGATTAAATGAGGCACTTCCCTGGATCGGTCACATCAAAAAGATCGGCTGCAACGCGATCTATATCGGACCGCTCTTCGAGTCCGTTGGACACGGCTATGAGACGACTGATTACAAGAAACTTGACAGCCGTTTAGGTGACAACGCAGACCTTACAAACTTCGTAAAGGAATGCCACGCACAGGGCATCAAGGTCATCTTTGACGGTGTGTTCAACCATGTCGGCCGCGATTTCTTTGCATTTAAGGATCTGCAGGCAAACCGTGAGAGCTCACCCTACCGCGACTGGTTCTGCAATGTGAACTTTGGCGGAAACAATGAATACAATGACGGCTTTTGCTACGAGAACTGGGGCGGCTACAATCTGCTTGTAAAGCTGAATCAGCACAACCCTGATGTGAAAAATTATATCTGCGATGTGATCCGTTTCTGGGTCAGCGAATTTGATGTAGATGGCATCCGCTTAGATGCTGCCGATGTTCTGGATTTTGACTATATGCACATGCTTCGCGCTGTCGCAAATGAGGTAAAACCCGATTTCTGGCTCATGGGCGAGGTCATTCACGGCGATTACACCCGCTGGGTCAATGGAGATACTCTGCATGCAGTTACAAACTATGCACTGCACAAGGCACTCTACTCCGGCCATAATGATCACAACTATTTTGAGATCGCACACACTGTAAAACGTCTCTACGAGATGGGCGGCAACCGTCCCGATGGTCTGAAGCTGTACAATTTCGTTGACAATCATGATGTAGAGCGTATCTACACCAAACTGAATAATAAGGCGCATTTTACCCCTGTTCATGTGCTGCTCTATACCTTACCGGGTGTGCCTTCCATCTATTATGGCTCTGAGTTCGGTATCGAGGGAAGAAAGGAGAAGTTTTCTGATGCATCCCTGCGTCCTGCGCTGAAATACGAGGATTATGCAAACGCATTAGAGACAAATTCTTTCACAAAGCTGATCGCTGCCCTTGGCAAAGCACGCCAGAGTTCTCCCGAGCTCTCCTACGGTGCCTACCGTGAGTTGCTTTTAACCAACCGCCAGTATGCGTTTGCAAGAGAATTAAACGGAACATCTGCACTCGTTGCAGTCAACAACGATGACAATTCTGCTGATTTCCATCTGGCTGCCTCCGGATGTACTGCTTATGTGGGTGCACTCTCCGGCAACCGTGTCAATGTAGAAAACGGACAGATCCATGTAACGGTTGGAGCAAATTCCGGTGAGATCTGGCTGCCTGTCACAGATGCCACACCAGACACATTCAATGAATCCGCAGTTGAATTAAATGTAAACGATGCCGTCAAGGATGTTCCTACCGGAAATGAACAGGCTGAAGCACCTGCACAGGCAGAGGCTAAGACCGTTGCTCCTGAAGCACAGCCTGCATCTGCAAAAGTTCAGCCAGAAGCTCCGGCAGCCACAGAGACTCCGGCTCCCGAACCGCAGTCCGCTCCTGCCAATACTTCCACATCTGACGCTGAGCGTGATTCCTTTGAGCGAGGAAAGATCGCAGGACTCCAGGAAGCGATCCTTGCCATCATGGAGAAAAAAGGCCCGGTTACTGACCAGATGAGACGTGATGTAGAAAACAATGTTTATCATGATTCTCTGATCAACTGGGTAAAGAGCTTCAACTAAAACTAAAATATGAGAAAAGAAAAACGAGACACATGCATGCGTCTCGTTTTTCTTTATGAATCTTTTTCTCAATCCTTCCAGATAACTTCTGTCTCTTTGAAGCCCTTCTTTTCTTTGTTCTTCACGATCAGACGAATCCAGATACCACTCGTAAATACCAGAATAGAAACGATCCATCCGGCAAGTAACTCAGCCCATACGGTATATCCGTACACGCCGCCCTTTAATACAAACAGGTCATACATGTTCCAGCAGAACAAAATCGTTAAAAGCGCCGGCGAAATGTATTTAATAGAAATATGGAACCACTTTGCAGGCATACGATAGCCTGTCGTATTGCGGTTGATCTCTTTTACAACCTTATCTGTGCTAAAGCACCAGCCAACTGCCACACATTCCAGCACACCGATCAGGATCAGATTTACCTGATTCGTCCAGTTGTCCACGATATCCAGCCATGCCAGACCAGCCCGTGTCGCATATAGTAATGAGATCACTGCTGCTACGAGGCAGATGGCACGTGTCATCTTCTTATGATCTGTGTGGAACTTATCTGCAAGTGAGGTAGATACACCCTCAACGATAGAGAAAGCAGAATCAATGGCAAGTGTTACGAGCATCAGATAGAAAATGATGCCGAACAGCGCATTGAACCAGCCCACACTTGTCAGGTTCACAATTGCCTGCGGATAAATGATAAACGCAGTCGCGATACCGGATGCAGAAATATTGTCCAGCATGCCAACACCGCCCATGGTTGAGAACATTACAATACCGGATAAAATGCTGACTGCTGCATCACCAACAGCAATGATCGTACAATCCACAGCTACATTTGTATCCTCCTCCAGATAAGAGCCGTATGCAAACATGATCGCCATACAGATAGACAGGCTGTAGAATACCTGACCGATGGCATCAATCCAGAGGCTGGGATCCTTAAATGCGGCCATCTGGGGGATAAAAAATCTTGCCAGACCCTCTCCGGCACCAGACATCGTACATCCCTTGACAGCCATGATCAGCAGTAAGATGATCGGTAAAAATACAGTATATTTTACGACCTTTCCCACAGACTGGGCACCGTCACGAATACAGTAATACATGAGCAGCCATGCCACAACAAGCGCGATCAGCACCGGAATCGGGATCCCCCAGTCAGACAGTGCCGTTGGAACATTCCATGTGGTCTGTGTCAGGTTTGCAAACACATTGCTTGCTGCCTCGGAATCTCCGGTCATACCCACAAACTTTAATGCGCCAAAAATCATCATCAGCACCCATGCGAATACAACGGAATAATATGTAACAATGACAAATGCATTTGCAGTCGCAGACCAGCCAACAAACTCCATCTTTTTGCTGACACCGCGCATACACTCTCCGGCACCCTTATGAAGCTTTCTTGCAATGCTGATCTCCATCATCAAAAGCGGCAGACCCATCACAAACATTGCTACTAAATAGACAAGCAGAAATGTTCCGCCACCATGCTTTGCAGCCAGCCCCGGAAATCTCCACGCATTGCCAAGTCCTACGGCAGATCCGATAGCAGCCAGAATAAAGGTGCCACGGGTTGCCCATGTACTTCGTTTCTTCTCAGACATAACTTTTACTCCTTTTTCTTCATTTTTTTGTGTTGCTTTCCGCAAAACTTCGTTACTGCTTACCCGCCTCGTTTCAGCAACAAAACTTCACTGCTTTTTCACGGTGAAGCGACACGTATAGTTGATTGTAGCATAAAACCTATAATTTCTGCAACAATTCCGGCAAATCTTTTAATTTTTGAAGCTCATAATCTGCAACAATCCCGGGCACCGGAGGCTGTCCCTTCGGATTAAACCAGATGGTCCGCACACCGGCATTGATACCTCCTCTGATATCCGATGTCAGGGAATCACCTACAATAACTGCCTGGGAAACATCAAAATCGGGTATTTGTGCAAATGCCAGTTCAAAAAAACGACGACTGGGCTTTTCTGCACCTAACAACTCAGAAATAAAAATACCCGCAAAATAGCACCCGATACCTGACTTTTTCAAACGTCCCTCCTGTACGGACAAGGTGCCATTTGAGACAAGAAACAGGCGGTACTTTCCATTCAGCTCCTCTAAAAGCTGTTTAGCCCCTTCCATATAATGAAAATCCTCCGCCAGATACTTATGATAGATAGAAGCCGCCTTTTTGGCCTGCTCCACCCTGTATCCAAGCTCATCAAACAACAATTCAAACCGTCGCAGCTTCACCTGATCACGGTTGATCTCTCCCCGCTCCAGTGCCTTCCACTGAGCCAGATTGAGCACGCTGTAGCGTTCGCACACCGCATCATTGATGGGAATGTTCAGTGAAGCAAAAGTTTTTTCCAGTGCAACACGCTCATCGGCATGAAAATCAAACAATGTATCATCCAGATCAAATAAAATATCTTTTACCATTTTCTTTTCTCCTCACCATGCTTAAGACCACTGTCAGGCAGACAGTAGTTCATCAAGCACTGCCAGCCCCTCCAATAATTCACCCTCTGTCAGGCCTCCAAATCCAAGCAGCAGCGTCACAGGCTCCTCTTGTGCCGCAATCCCGATCCGATAGCTGCTCATGCCGTAAACGCGCACGCCCCGCTCCAGTGCAAGCTCCAAAAGCTCCGCTTCACTGTACCCGCAGTCCACTTCCACAACCAGATGCAGCCCGGCATTTTCCCCACGGATTTTTCGCACCCAGGATCTCTTTTTCAGTTCCTTCAATAAAAAGTCATGCTTTGCCTTGTAAACCCGGCGCATACGGTTTAAATGCCGCTCAAAGTCACCTGATTCCATAAATGCGCGTACCACCAGCTGCTGCCCCGTGGCAACCGTTGAAGTATAAAAATCAAACTGCCGGTAAAATCGTTCACTCAAATGTCCCGGCAGCACCATATAACTCATGCGAAGCGCAGGCGAAATGCTTTTTGAAAAAGTGCCAAGATAGATCACACAATCTTTCTGATCCCGGCTCTGCAGCGAGGGAATCGGCATTCCCACATAGCGAAACTCGCTGTCATGATCATCTTCAATGATGTATCGTCCCTCTGCTCCCTCTGCCCAGTCCAACAGCTCCTGTCTGCGTCCCAGCGGCATGATCGTTCCCATTGGAAACTGATGTGACGGCATCACATAGACAACATTCTCCGGATTGTCCGCAAGCTCACTACAAATCAGTCCATCCTCATCCATTGCCCCAACGCGCACCTGACAGCCTGCATGCCGAAACACCTCGTAGGCCTGTACATAGGTCGGATCTTCCATGACCACCGAACAACAGCCGCCAAGAATCTGTACCAAAAGCAGCAGCAAATACTCATTTCCCGCCCCGACAAGTATCTGATCCGGCGTACAGTGAACGCCTCTGGCGTGATAAAGATACGCGGAAAGCGTTTCACGAAGTCCCCTGTCTCCCATCGCCTCACGGGCCACCAACAGATCTGCCGTCTTGTCCATCACTTCCCGATTTCTCTTTTTCCACGTATTGTAGGGAAAATGTATGGGATCCACCGCAAAAGGTGAAAAATCAATATGCGCCCTTGGGGCTTGACTATCATGCACCACCTCTGGCACACAGCTCCCACCGCAATCTGCGATTCCCGAAAACAGATTGCTCAGATCGCACACAAAAAAGCCGCTTCCCGCCTTTGCCTGAATGTATCCTTCCGATACAAGCTGTTCATAAGCGATATCTACCGTAAAGCGGCTCACGTTCAAATTTGCTGCCAATAAACGAGTGGACGGTAATTTTTCCCCAAAGGAAATCTTACCGTCCTCAATATCACGTTTGATCGCCAGATAAATCTGCTCATATAAAGGTGTTTTCCCGGATTGCAGCGCAATCATAAGCTCCTTCATAATCTTTTACCCCGTAATGCGAATGCAAACTCTTCAACCTTTTATTTTTTCCGTTCTTTTAATATCTTGATGATCTCAGCCTTGAGTTCAAGGGCACGATCCTTGACATTTCTGGATGCAGAAGAGGTGGTCAACACCGAGCCGATCAGCTTCGCGGACACCTCCAGCTTTCCAAAATAGAATGCCATATAAGCAATGATATACTCCAGCGTTGGCTGGTTCAGACCCATAATGGGAAACATCTCATTCATCATCGCCTGCTGGAAGCCCTCAAAGGCAGCCATGTAATGCTCATCTGCCTGCGTGCGGCAGGACTCCACTTCCATATTGCGCAGCTCGTCCATCGTGATGTTCTCAGCCTCTTTTTGCTTCTCACGATAAAGCCATGCCATCAGCATGTGAAGATACGCTTTTTCACCATATTTCGCCATCTTTGCTTCCGCACACTGCAACGCCATCGCATGCATGCGGAGGGCCTGATCATAGGTGTAGCTCGTCCAGCCACGACGATCCTCCGGCAAAAAATGTACGCAGACCTGTTCTTTAATATTCGTGATCTGCCGCGGGGAAATATGGGTAAATGCACTGTGCATCGCGCTGTAGCCACAATTCGGGCAAGAGCAGATTCCATATTTCAGCGTGTCAATATTTTCATAACGCGGGCGCAGATCTACATCAGATCCAAGACGTCTGGCACGGTTAGACTTTAAAACCTTGGTCGTAAATGGTTTATCACACACCACGCAAGTCATCTTTTTGTCAAAAATATACTCCTCATCTGTGTGGAGATTTTCAGGCATCGTATTCTCCTCCTTTTTACTCTGTCTTTGGCAACTTAAATGAGCTCTTCAAAGATACAATTCGGTTGAATACCGGTGCACCCTCTTTAGAATCCTTATAATCCGCACAGAAGAATCCGTTGCGGACAAACTGGAAGCTGTCATATGCCTTTGCCTCTGCCAGCGTGGGCTCCACATAACAGTTTTCCAGTACAGTCAGTGAATTCGGATTTAAATTCAGGCTGCCATCCTCATTGTAGACACCGAGATCCTCATCCACAATATTTTCATACAATCTGACCGTCACCTGCTTTGCTGTGGGAGCAGCCACCCAGTGGATCGTACCCTTCACCTTACGGCCATCCGGGCTGTTGCCTCCCTTAGATGCCGGGTCATAGGTACAGTGAATCTCTGTGATCTGACCATTCTCATCCTTTTTAAAATCAACACATTTTACAAAATATGCGCTCATAAGACGCACTTCATTGCCGGGGAACAGTCTGAAATACTTCTTCGGCGGCTCCTCCA
>JALFNQ010000182.1 GCA_022773965.1 Lachnospiraceae bacterium | reverse complement strand
ATTTCTGCTTTGCTGACCATAACGCTCGCAGCATAGCTGCTCGCTGTCGCGGCATTCGCCAAATGCTCATGCAAGCATGGCACTTGGCTCATTGCTACACGCAAAAAAGGACACTTTTGCACTTTACCATCTCAATTTCTTCTGGCTCACACAAAAGCTCTGCCATACTAATTTCTAAACACTCTGCAATCTTTTTTAATGTGTCATTCTTTGGATTGCTCCGACCTTCTAAGATATCTGAAATGGTACTGACGTTAAACCCATACCTGATAGCAAATCCGTGGGCAGTCAGTCCCCGATCCTTCACAATCTGCTTTAGTTTTTCATGCACTGGTCTCATTCGTACATCGTCCTTTCCATGTCCAGATAAGAACACAGCTTGCATAATAAGCCTGTGTCTAATCGTTGAAATTGGTCTCTACAATACCGGTTAAAGTTTCCTCTTGGAATATTCAAATCTTTGCATATTTGATTTTTGCTGATATTTCTTTCTTCCAGCAGCTCAATGATTCGCAAATGTAATCTTCCGTAATCCATGAATAACATCTCTTTCATCTCATGCTGCTTCTATTTTATAAAATAAATTCCTTTCCAAAAACTTCCTGTATAGCAACTTACTGTTTCGTAAGCCCCTAATATTTACCAGTTCCGTGCGATGTTTCCTTTAGGTTTTGATACCATCCCGAACTCCCTGCCAAAAAAGAATCAGAAAGAGGAATTTCTTGTCGTTCCTCTTTCTGATTCTATCCTGCAAAAACACAAAAAACTCTAATCCACAACGGTAATCACATCATCAAGAACATAGGAAAATGCCGGTGACGATGCCTTTTCATTTTCTATAAACGGCTTCGTCAAATCAATCCGATCGCTTGCATCATAGGGATTGACCCCTGTAAACGGACCGGAAAAAACCTGTATTTCTCCATTCTCAAGCTTACGTATCACACCGTCAACTGTTTCACTGATATTTTCCGGCAGTATTGCATAGTTCATATCCAAGATACGAACCCATCCTTTTTCTATTCCGGCCATTGCATCCTGCCCTATGACCTTGCCATCAATGCAATCTTCAATCTTTCTATCATGCAGAAGCGCACCAATCGACTGTTCAAAATAGTATGAATAATCCACAGAACAGCCGACAAGAGACCTTGTTGGCGCAATATCTGTCATACTCTGGTTATATCCGACATGATACACCGGTATCGCCTGTTGGGCGTTTTCACAAGCCGTCGCCGGTCCAATGGTATCCGAATGCTGCGAAATCAGAATGCAGCCTTTTTCGATCAGCTCCGTTGCCACCTGCTTCTCCAAAGAATAATTTGACCATGTGTCCGTATACTTTACAAGCATGGTCGCCTGTGGAACCACGGATTGTACCCCCATATAGAAAGCTGTATAGCCAGAGATGACCTCTGCATACGGAAATGCAGCCACATATCCAATCTTTGCCTGATCAGGGGTAATATGCCTCGCGTCAATCATCGCCTTCAGCTTTTCCCCCGCAATCACACCACAAATGTAACGCCCCTGATAGATGGTACCAAGACAGTTGTGATAATTGGAAAGGATCGGCTCCGCATTTGCGTTATCTCCCGTTGGTACGCAAAACTGGATTTCAGGATGCCTGCCTGCCACTTCCTTTACCTTCGGTCCATATCCATAACTTGCCGCAATGATATAGTTGCACTTTTCATCCACCAGTTCCTGCAAGGACTCCTCGATCTGATCCTCTGCAACATTGTATTTCGTGATGCACTCAATCTGATCCCCATAGACCTCCATCGCATGATTTCTCGCCTTTATAAAATTATCCGTATAGGGTGTGCTCTCATCACCAACAAAAATGAAACCGACTTTCAGTTGTTTTTCCTCTGTTTTCGTGAGTCGGTGTACGCCAAAGGACAGCAAAATCATGATGAGCGAAGTCATAATACACAACGAATATACTCTCTTCATTCTATCTGTCCTCCTTTGACTTCTCATATAAGCTTTCCACATTGATGGTTGCATCCTCAATCAATGAAAGCAGGATTTCCACCAATTGGGGATCAAACTGTGTCCCACTGCATCGCTTTAATTCCGCAATCACTACATCTATTTCCAATTGCTTGCGGTAAACACGATTTGCCGTCATTGCATCGAACGCATCTGCAATGCCGATGATTCTTGCATCAAGTGGAATTTCCTCTCCTTTCAGTCCATGACAATAGCCGGTTCCATCATACCTTTCATGATGATATAGTGCGCCCAGGCTCACATTATCGATTATCGTAAAGTCCTTTAAAATTTCTCCCCCTTTGATCACATGGGATTTCATGATTTCATATTCTTCTTCGGTTAATCTCCCCGGTTTGTTCAAAATAGCATCCGGAATACCTATTTTCCCGATATCATGAAGCAATGCCATCTGACGAAGATTCTCACATTTTTCTTCAGAATAATGCAGCCTCCTTGCAATCGCAACAGAGTACTCCGAAACTCTGAAAGAATGCTCACTTGTATTACTGTCCTTGGCATCTACCGTCCGCGCAATGGATAGGATGGTTTCGTTTCCCATGATAATCTGCTTTTTTGCATATTCGAGCTCGTATTTCTGTCTAAGTAAGGTTCTCTGAGCCTGTGTTCTTGTGATAAACCATGTCAGCCATATAAGAACAAGACTTGCAATCAAAATAACATAGATCTTAAACCATTGATGCTGGTACATTTCAATCTCTTTTTCAATGGCGTAGGTTGCTGTTTCTACCACATTTCCATACAATCCATCCAATATGGAAATCCTAAAGACATAGCTTCCCGGCTTCAAGTCAGAATATGATATTTTTTCCAATTCGCTGAGCAGACATACCGTTTCCTTTGTATCATGCCCCTCCAAAATATAACTGATATATGGGTCATTCAACGAATAGTTCAACACTTCCGGTTCCAATACGATTTTATCCATCCGGGATGATAATTTGAATGTGTCTGAACGATCGATATCATATTCTGCTCCATCTACTTCAACACGATCCAGAATCATACGATAGGACTTAGAAAACATATCAAACTGTTTCATATTGATTTTAACCACGCCACTATCGCAGCAGAGATATAAATCATCCTTTTCCCTGCACATCCATGCATTGGCAGTCAGAGAAGATCGGAAACCTCTTTTCGCATCCAGAAGCGGATACTCACGTGATTCATTCTTGATCAATTGGGATGCCTCAGCCACATAAATGCCTGCACTGCTCAGAATCCAACAGATTCCACTCTCATCGCAACTCATGTCATAATTATTACTGTATGGAAAATTGTCAAGACTCTCGATATCGCCACCTGATGAAAGATAGCACAGCCCATTACTGGTGACAATGAAAACACCTTCCGTAGATGGATCATAAACCATACGAAGGATGACCTCTGACGATAATCCGTCCTTTTTCCCCATATGGCCTACCACCTTGTCATCCCGGATTATCGTAATGCCACCACCATCGGAGCCGACATAGTATGCATCTTTGTATTCCAATAGACAAAGCGCTTTTTCGTTTATTAGTCCATTTTCAGTCGTGAATACCTGCTCCACATTGTCGCCGGAAAGAATGGCAATCCCATAGTCACCTGCAACCAGCATTCTGCCATCCTCCAATTCGCAGATATTCCGAAAACGCATACCCGGTATTCCGTTATCTTCGGTAAATTGTTTGATCTCATACTCGCTGAGATTACCTGAACGGATTCTGTAAACTCCCATGCCTGTCGTAGCAACCCAAAGATCATCATTGCTATCAACCTTCAGGCAACGGATTCTGGTATGATCAAGCATCTTACTGATTTCATTTACAACCTTTTTCCCTCTTTTTTCATCAATCATGATTAACCCTTGATCCGTTCCGCAAAACAAAAATCCATGCCACTTTTCTGTCGCATTCACTACAGCTTCTTCTCCAATCTCCGCAAACAATTCCTGAAAGGGAGACTTGCTCAGTTCCAAAACTCCCAATCTTGAAGAAGTAAACCAAAGATTTCCCTGATAATCTGTCAGCATATTTTCAATAGAGCTTGTAAAATTATTTGTATTCAGTTTTTTGTAAGTGTAGTTTTCTTGCAAAACTGCCACGCCGGAATCGGAACAGATAAAGACTTCCTTGTTTTCCGTTTGATAGAACGAATTGATCCCCTCTATTCCGTTGACGCTGATTGACTTTAAGTGCAACGGTTTTTCTTTGGTCATATCAAAAACGCACACTTTATTGTCTGCCGTACCAAGTAATAATTTGCCATCCTCCGTAAAACACACCGCTCTGAATTCTTCGTCCCCGTTTACCGTAATCGGAGCCTCTACGATTTCTCCATCTTTGATCCAATCAATTGTACCACGTTCGGAAACCACAATCACATTTCCCTGATTGTCCGCTGACATATGTAAAACGTTTTTAATCCATTCATACGTTTTTGTTATCTTCACTCCACCGCTCAGGGATACCTGCGAAACACCCTCTGTTGTGCCAATATAATAATATCCGTTGGAATCACTGACAATATCCTTTACGCTATTGGACAACAGACCATTTTGTTCATCAAGCACATTCATAACATGTTCATTGATGAAAATTGTGATACCGTCATCGTTTGTTCCGATCCAAAGCCTGCCCTCCTCATCTACATAGAGACAATTTACATTTCTTACCGATGGAACATCACGGAAAAGTTTAAATTTTGAGCCGTCATATTTAAACAAACCGGCATAAGTACCAATCCATAGCTTTCCATCCTTTGTCTGCTCAATATCGTTTGCCTCTCCGGACAAAAGCCCTTCTGCATTCGAATATTCCGTCTGCACATACGAATCATAGACGAAAGGGGTATCTCCGGCCATTGCCGTTTCACCGCAAAGCAAGACACCACCGCCAATGACAAAGAGGAACACCAAGCCGACCGCCGAGGCTTTTTTATTACATTTCTTTCTATAATATCTTGTCATTTTGATCATCAGATAGACAATTTCCGCACAGACCAGTTTATCCAAAAACTCGACATAAAACTGACCGAACAAATAAGAAATATATCTGGGAAATCCATTATCCAAAAACAGGAGCATGACTTGATTTCCCCAAACGTTCCCGCTCTGCCCTTCATATAAAGCAATATTGATCACGACCGCCACAAGCGTGGAAAACACTGCAAGTCCCATTCCCAAGGTCATTGTTTGAAACTGCGTTTCAAACACCTTCTTTTTTGCAAGCCATCCCACGATCAATCCCAGAAGTGCACCTACAATACAATATACAGACTGCTGCTCCACAAAAATTCCGTAAATGATATTATTCGAAAAACCAACAACCGCACCGCATATCGGACCGGCAATATATGCGATCAAAAAAGTCCCGATAGAATCACACCAAATAGGAAGCGTTAACTTATCCGTAACGATTCGTCCCAGCAAATCAATTGCCAACGCCAATATTGTATATACAACAATCCAATATTCCCTCTTCTTTTTCATCTTTCCGCGCTCCTTCAAATTAGCTTCCTTTTTCTGATCCTGTGAAACAGTAGCAATACGGAAAACTCCGCGTTTCCGACAATTCTCCCTACCGTGATACTGTACCGCACTGATACTGATATGTGTTTCTCTGCATTTGTATGTTCCCTGAAAAACCGGGATACCATTCCGCCATACGAACTGTTTCTCCCATCTTCCTTCTTACATAATATATGTTTTATGGATAAAACCGCTTATTATACAATTCTAATGTAGCACATGCCTATGCGAAAAACAACCTCAAAGTATCCCCCACTCTTTCATTGTAATTTCTTACGCCTTACGCTATAATATCCCCATACATAAAAGTCTGTTGTTATCAAAGGGATACTTATGCCCAAAGACAACAGACTTTTTTCTTTTTCTCTGTTTTCTTTAAGGTCTATTTAACTACCCCACAAACACAAAAATGCACCCCGGTGCATTTTACAAAACAGCAAGCATTGGTTTTGTGTCCCAAAACCGCCTATTTTGAAAAAAATGAAATCTTCGCCTGCGTGAAAAATCAAAGATTTTCAACTTGGCTTGCTTTCAATTTTTTCAAAATGGCACAAGAATCTTGGGGCACATCCCCAAACCCCTGCTATTTTTTAACTGTATTTTTTGAAAGGAAGATTCATTATGGCAAATAAAACACATGAAATTCATTTGCGTTTAAGCGAAACGGAATACCAGAAACTACTAGAGCAACAAAGATTTTTAGGCTGTCCTTCTTACGCAAGTCTCATTCGTATGTACATTCATACCGGCATTTGTTACCGGATTGATTACAAAGGATTATCCGAGGTTGCATCGCAAATTGCGAGAGTCGGTAACAACATTAACCAGATTGCTGCTGTTGCAAATGCCACAAGTGAGATTACTCCCCTGCAGCTTGAAGACGTGAAAAAGCAGCTTTCGAAAATTGAAAAAATACTAAGTGATAACATCAGTCAAAAGGCAGAAGTAACAAAAAAACTTGGCTCCTTCTTTTCGACGGATGAATGGATAGATGGATAGATAAGAAGGTGATTACGTGGCGATTACAAAGATCATAAAAGTAAAAGCAAATCCAAAAGCCTGCATTAAATATGTGACAAATCCGAATAAAACAAATGACAAACTTTTGGTTTCCTGTGTTGGATGCACCGAACAAAATGCCCCCGGCGTTTTCAATTTGGCTCTCATGGGAAATGGACAAAAAGCATTGGATGAGCAGGTCGTAAAAGCCTATCATTTCATTCAATCTTTTGCTACAAACGATGAAGTTACTCCGGAAGAAGCACACCAGATTGGTATGGATTTTATGAAAAGGACATTTGATGACAAGTATGCTTTTGTCTGCTCTACGCACGTTGACAAAGGGCATATTCACAATCATTTTGTGATGTGTGCTGCCGCTCGCGATATGTCCGGAAGAAAATTAGATGATAACTTATCCCTGCTTCATAAAATAAGAAATACAAATGATGCCATTTGCAAAGAACACGGTCTTTCCGTCATTGATAAGGAAAAAGGAAAATCAAAATCCTACAAGGAGTGGCTGGCTGATAAACAAAATCCAACCGGTTCTAACAAGATAAAGCTTCGTAAACTCATAGACTATCGCTTAAGTTGCTATATGCTAACTCATAGAAAATGTCTCGATATCCATTCATCAGTTTTTGAATTGTGCTGTCAAACAATCCTAAAAACACCGGTAGAAATTGAAACATTCTTTTCTCCTTCCATACACCTTTGGACAACTTGTCCAAAAGTTATTTCACTTTAATCTTAATCTTCTTTGAAAGACCATCTTGTGTATAAACATAAATATAGCAGCTGCCCTTTTTCTTCGCCTTAATCACTCCTGTAGACGAAACTGTGGCAACTGCCTCATTACTGGATTCATATGCAATTTTTCTGTGTGTGGTATGCTTACCTGCCAAATATGTTACCTTGGTCTTAATCTGTATCTTCTTACCTGCCTTGATTGCTTGCTTTGCTTTGTTCATAATGTTGTTCTCCTTTGCATTGTCTGTATTGGAGAGTTTTGGCGCCGCACTCTCGTGGTGTGCTGTTCTCAAGCACATGTTTATTGTAGCCTGTGCACCACCAAATGCCGACCGTGTGCAGACGACAATTGTGTCGTGTCTACACGACATTTATTTGG
>JALFNQ010000162.1 GCA_022773965.1 Lachnospiraceae bacterium | reverse complement strand
GATCCCGGCAGCCCTGCGGACTTACACAGGAGACAGCTGCTATCCAAACGGCAGACTGCCTGATGGCGTGGATGAAACCGTTGCGCTTGCATCTGTCCAGAAATGGTACTTTGAGTATTATATCCCGTCAGATATCCATGTCTGCCAGAGTGGATATGACGTTATCGGATATGCAAGGGATCATAATGGTGTGGACGGTTCGGAAGGATTCTGGAAGTCACCGAATGGCTATCTGCTTGTGTCATTTGATATTGAGACGGTGGATGGGCAGGCGGGAAGCCGCCTGAGCTATATCAACAGCAGAAATACAGACCGGTGCAATATGTGGGAGCTGGAAGGATTCAGCTATGATAAGACGACCAGCAATGGTATTGATTACCATTTTAAGGACGGTGACATCCTCACATATTATCTGAACAAATCCGCGTCCAGAGATTATGAGGCAAGGGGAACACATTAAACAAAAAATGGCTGCTAACTGATGGGACAATTAGCAGCCGGATTGCACAAACGACGCATGGGATACGTCATACAGCCACAACAACATGGTTGTCATGACCGGTTTGCTGTCCCATTGTAACAAATTAAGGAGAAAAAATCAATGGGTAAAAAATTAGTAATTGCAGAAAAGCCCTCATTAGCGCGAAAAATCGTCAGTGCATTTGCACCGATGGAGCATTTTGATGGGTATTATGAAAACAGGAACTATATTGTTACATATGCTTTTGGGCATATTCTGGTGCTGAAAGATATTGAAGACTATATGGGTATAGAAAAAGGTCCATGGTCAATGGATATTCTGCCCTTTGTTCCCGAAAAGTTTGAATATAAGATCCCTGATTCTGTGAAAGGGCAGTATCAGATCATCAAGGATCTTTACTGCAGGAAGGATGTGGGAGGGATCATCAATGCGGGAGATCCGGATCGGGAAGGATCCGTGATCATCCTGAATATCGTGAACAGTCTCCAGCGTGAAACGGGCCGTGTGCTCCCGGTAGAGCGCAGCTGGCTGAAAGCAACGGAGCCGGATTTCATCCGGGAGAATTTTGCAAATCTGAAAAAGGAAGAGGATTACGGCAATCTGTATGAGGAAGGTCTGGCCAGAAGCTTTTATGACTGGATTTTCGGTATTAACTATTCCAGGGCAGCAACTCTTTTGTCGGGCGGAGCAAGGACGCTTCCAGTCGGACGTGTGAAGCTGCAGATCGTGAGATATGTCTATGACAGGGACAAGGAGATTGCATCGTTTAAGCCGGTTACGTACTTTGTGGTCGGCGCCGGATTTGAAAAGGATGGAGAACCGGTTACATGCACGCTCTCTGATGTGCGCTTTGAACTGCATGAAAGGGGAATAGGTGAGCAGCTGATCAGAAAGCTCCAGCAGTCTGTCATGCGCGTGGAAAATGTGGAAGAAAAGACGGTGACAAAGAAGCCTCCCAAGCTGTTTTCGCTCAGCACGCTGCAGAATAAGATGTCTGCCGAATATAAGTTTTCGCTGGATCACACGCTGGAGTGTGTCCAGAAGCTCTATGAAGCCGGTTATGTCACATATCCAAGGACAAACACGGAATACATGTCTACTGCAGAGCAGGGGCATGTGAATGAGCTTGTGGAGATGCTTGCGAAAACCGGTCCTTACCCGTTGAAAATGCGCGGCTCCAAGGACATTTTTGATGATTCCAAGATTGAAGGGCATACAGCCCTGATCATCACTGGCAAGATACCGGCGGTGGAGAAGCTGGAAGAAGATGAAGCAAGCGTTTATCGTGTGATCAAAAACCGGTTCCTGGCAAATTTTATCGAGGAACCGTGCAAGATCGCGGAGACGTCAGTTACTGTGTCCAACGGAGAATATGGTTTCAAGCTGAAAGGACATGCAGTGGCACAGCCTGGATGGATGGCTGTGGAGAAGTCCAAGAAAGATAAATATATACCAAAATTCGTAGAAGGTGAAACACTTTCCGTCAGTTATGAGCTGGTTGAGAAAAAGACATCTCCACCTGGCAGGGTTACGGAGGCGCAGCTGAATGAATTTCTTGAAAATCCTTTCCGGAAAAAGGAAGTAGAGGAAATGGGCGATGACGAGGAATATAGGGCAATCCTTTCCGGCTGTGAGATCGGAACGGTGGCCACACGGTCGTCAGCTCTGGAGGGCTGCATCGATGCCGGATATATTGCCAGAGATCATAACGTGCTGACGATCACGCCGCTGGGCGCGCAGTTCATCAAAGTCATGTATGACATGGGCGTGGACATGAGAAAGGAAAATACGGCGCTCATGGGCATGGAGTTAAAGAAGATCTTCCGCAATGAGATGACGAAAGAGGATCTGATCCGTGCGGTCTCCGATGAGGTTTCTGCTACGATCAAAAACTGCACTGGAAGAAAGATCTATCAGATCCAGACGGATGATGTCAGATGCCCGGTCTGCAGGCGCGGAAAGATGATCAGGGGCAAGAAAAATATTTACTGCAACCGTTATAAGGATCAGGAGGATCCATGCAAGTTTTCACTTTCCTATGAACTGAAAGGGTATACCCTGACGGATCAGCAGTTGCGGATGCTGTTGCTCAGCGGTCGGACAAATGTGATATCCGGATTTAAAAAGCCGGATGGAAAGGGGACTTACTCGGCGGTGCTGTCACTGGAAAAGGACGGAACGGTCAAATGGAATTTCCCGAAAACGAGAAAGAAGGTATCCAAAGCATGAGAAAGACAAAGGCATTACTTATATCAGATATTGATGATACACAGATCCTGGTCTCAATGGAGAGACTTGCGCAGCTGTGTGACTGCGGATATACATCTGCAAGCAAGATCGCAGAAGCTGCTGAGGCAAGGTATTCGATCGGCAGGCGGGTACTTGTCGATTATAATAAAGTAAAGGACTATATTTCAGGCAGTACTTATTGATGGAATAGTACTGGTGAGGCGGCACCTGAGCGGCGATGTCGCAATAAACGATTCTTATTGAAAAAATAAGTATTATTTATTAAAATAATAATAGCTGCTAATGCAAAACAGCTGTGAAGCGAGTCCTAGAAGGGAGGATTATGAGTCGCAACAATAATGTGCGCAAGGATAAGAAAGGAAGGATACTTCCTACCAATGTCCGGCAGCGCGAAAATGGTTTGTATGAGGGACGCATCACTTTTAATGGTAAAAGGTATACATTGTACAATAGGGATCTGGCTACACTAAAAAAGCAGATGACTGACAGGAAATATGAGCTGGAGCATGGGATTTACGGCGACCATTCAGATGTAACTGTGGCCGAGTGGTATGAGGAATGGATGAAAACCTATAAACGGCCAGTGCTAAAGTATAAGACGATGAAATCCTATGAAAGCAGATGGAATGCACATATTGCAGGAAAGTTGGGAGGATTACAGATATCAGAAGTAGATAAAATGACGATGCAGAAATATTTCAGTAGTTTGGCAGATACTGTGTCGCCACTTGTATATACTAGTGTTTCTGGTATGCTTCATGAAATGTTCGGCGTAGCGGTTGAGAATGACCTGATTTCCAAGAATCCTGTGATCCTAAAGCCGGTGGATTGGAAACGTTATCGTGCTAATCCCAAAGTTCCTTTGACAAAGGAAGAGGTAAACATATTTCTATCGTATGTGCATGATAATCCGTATTATTCGCCACTCTATCCGTTGTTTGTGGTTGCATTCGGAACTGGAATGCGGGTCGGTGAATATTGTGCTCTACAGTGCGATGACATTGACTTTGACAGTAACTTGATCAGAGTAAATAAGACGCTGATATATCCAGCTGATTATGCTCCGTGTCGAGTTGATATAACCGATCCAAAAACGGCATCATCTGTGCGATTTGTTCCAATGCTTCCTGAAGTAAGAAAAGCGATCGAACAGCAAATAAAAGTATTGAATATTTGCCAGAGAAAGGTTAAAATACCAATAAATGGGTTTGACGATTTTTTGTTTCTTGGAAATCGGGGATTGCCCATGAATGGAGCACAAGTAAACCGAATGATTGGATTGATTGTGGAAGATTACAATCGGAATGAGGAATATAAGGCAAGAAAAGAGCAGCGAGAACCGATTCTTTTAAAAAACTTTTCACCTCATATTATGCGCCATACATTTGCATCGAGATGTGCCGAGAGCGGCATGGAGCCGAAGGTTGTGCAGGAGATCCTTGGACATACATCGGTTCAGACGACCTTGAATGTTTATACCCATTTGACGCAGCAGTATCTGGGAGAGAAACTGCTTGAGAAGGCGGATTTTTTGTTTTGATTAGTGTGGTATGAACTAAAAGAGAAAGATACCCTAAATTTTACCATTGATTGTGTGCCAAAAGTTAAATATTAGACAAGATCAGACAGATTTAATTCTGGATAAGGATTTTCAATATCCGAGTGATTAAATGGATGTAAGCTTGATGAGATTAGATAATAGACAAAGCCTGATTTGTTAAAAGAGTATAAACAGAATATTAATTTTTTGAATATTTTGTGCACCATGTAGAAAAATATACTTTGTTGGAGTATAATTGCTTTACATGGTGCTTTTTATGTGTTTGACAGCATCTGCACAGGTGCTGCTGTGTAAAGGAAGTGAAAATATGATCTATAAAAATATTGAGGGCATTGCGTTGCCTGTATCGCGTATCGTGTTTGGCACGGCAACGCCATCCATGATGGAGGGACAGGATGCCACGGAGCTTTTGGACGCGGTTGTCTCTGGCGGTGTGAACTGCTTTGATACGGCGCGCAGATATGATATGGCGGAGAAATCCCTTGGCGACTGGATGCGAAAGAGGGGAAATCGTGAAAAACTTGTGCTGGTGGATAAGGGAGCTCATCCCCTGCCGGATACGACCGTGCCCCGGGTGACACCGGCCGCTATCGAGGCAGATATTGCGCGTTCGCTGGCACTTTTACAGACTGATTACGTGGATATTTATCTATTGCACAGGGACGATCCCACACAGCCGGTGGGTCCCATCATTGAGACATTAAATGATCTCAGGGAGCGGGGAAAGCTAAAGATTTTTGGTGTTTCCAACTGGACTACCGGCCGGATCGAAGCGGCAAATGAATACGCTTATGAACATGATCTGGAGCCGTTTACCGTTTCAAGTCCAAACTACGGACTGGCTGAGCAGGTGCTCGATCCGTGGGGCGGTGGCTGTGTATCTATTTCCGGCCCTCATGAAGCTGAGAGTCGCAGATGGTATCAGGATTGCGGTATGACAGTGTTTGCTTATGCAACGCTGGCACATGGGCTGTTTTCGGGAAAGGTGCGTTCGGATCAGTTGTCCCATGTGGCAGATTATCTGGATAAATTTGCGATCCGTGGCTATTGTTGCAGACAGAATTATGAGCGGCTGCGACGGACAGAGCAGATTGCAAAGAAGCATGGCTGTAGTGTGGCGCAGGCCGCGCTCGCATGGGTGCTGGCACAGCCGCTGGAGGTATTTGCGGAGGTGAGTGCTTCCACGCCGGAGCGATTTGCGTCAAATCTCGGTGCATTGGATCTGCATTTGAACGAGGCAGAGCTGAAGTATATGGATCTACAGTGACGGATGATTGAAGAAAATTGAAAAACAGAGTTGCTTGCATAAATAAGGTAATACTGTTAGAATGAATAGCTGATAAGATGCTTATCGGTAACATGCCGATGGCAGGCATTTGGGTACATTTCAGGCTGGGGTCTGAAATGTAACAGTATTTATGTATCGGGAATGAGAAGAGACCGTGTGGTTCCCGGAAGTACAGGAAAAGGAGAATAAAAAAATGGCTGATTCAGGCAAAGAAACATGTAGCAGCGCAGGCAGCTGCTCAAGAGAAAGCTGTGAGGGCTGTCCCAGCAAGAACGGCGGACAGACTTCCTTTCTGGAGGAATTGAATAAATATTCTTCCATCAAAAAGGTGATCGGAGTGGTCAGCGGAAAGGGCGGTGTCGGAAAGTCTTTTGTCACGGCATCTCTCGCTTGTGCAATGCACAAGGCTGGCTATAAGGTGGGTATTCTGGATGCCGATATCACAGGCCCGTCGATCCCGAAAATGCTTGGCGTGCACGGCACGGCCTTTGGCACCGAGCAGGGAATTATCCCGTTGGAGTCAAAAGAGGGCATTCCTGTGATGTCCATCAACCTTCTGATCGAGGATGAGGAGCAACCTGTGATCTGGCGTGGCCCTGTCATTGCAGGAGCGGTCAAACAGTTCTGGACCGATGTGGTCTGGGGCGAGCTGGATTATCTGTTTGTGGATATGCCGCCCGGAACCGGTGATGTGCCGCTGACAGTCTTTCAGTCACTGCCGGTGGACGGTGTGGTCGTTGTGACTTCACCGCAGGAACTGGTGCAGATGATCGTGAAAAAAGCCTACAATATGGCGCAGATGATGAAGGTGCCGGTGCTGGGTATCGTGGAGAATTTTAGTTACCTGGAATGTCCGGATTGCGGAAAGAAGATTTCTGTCTTTGGAGAGAGCCACGTGGACGAGGTGGCAGGAGAGCTGGGAATTCCTGTATTTGCAAAGCTTCCGATCGATCCGGCCAAGGCATCAGCAGCGGATGCAGGTGAGTTTTACGGGACCGATCAAAGTGCTTTTGAGGCAGCGGTTACTGCACTGAAATAGAGCGTATACGAACCGTAAAAACGAGGTGTGAAACCTTTGAAAATCAGTTGATTTTTCACATGTCGCTTGTTAAAATAATATTAGTCTATGGGTTGCCAGACTTATGGCAGCCCTTTTTATTTCAGTAAGCTTTTGATAGATAAAGGAGTTTTTTGTATATGTCATTCGTACATTTACACACACATACTGAGTATTCCCTGCTGGATGGCTCAAATAAGATAAAAGAATATGTGGCCCGCGTGAAGGAGCTGGGAATGAATGCGGCGGCGATCACTGACCATGGTGTGATGTACGGTGTCATTGATTTTTACAAGGCGTGTCAGGCGGCGGGCATCAATCCCGTCATCGGGTGTGAGGTGTATGTGGCACCCGGCTCACGCTTTGACCGGGAGGCCGGGCGGGGCGAGGAACGCTACTATCACCTGATCCTGCTGGCAGAGAACAATACTGGCTACGCAAACCTTGTAAAGATCGTCTCCAAGGGCTTCACAGAAGGATACTACTACAAACCCCGTGTAGATCTGGAGGTGCTGGAGCAATATCATGAGGGACTGATCTGTGCCAGTGCCTGTCTGGCTGGTGAAGTGGCACGTAATATGGCTCATGATGATTATGCGGGTGCAAAAGAGGCGGCGCTGCGTTATGAGAATATTTTTGGAAAAGGAAACTTTTTTTTAGAGCTGCAGGATCACGGGATTCCACTGCAACAGAAGGTGAATGCAGGACTGCTCCGCCTGTCTCAGGAGACCGGTATTGGACTGATCGCGACGAACGACTGCCATTATACCTATGCCGAGGATGCGGAGGCTCACGATATCCTGTTGTGCATCCAGACGGCGGCGAAGCTGTCCGATGAGAACCGCATGCGCTATGAGGGCGGACAGTATTATGTCAAGAGCGAGGAAGAGATGAAAAGCCTCTTTTCTTATGTGCCCCAGGCACTGGAAAATACGCAAAAGATTGCAGACCGCTGCCACGTGGAGATCGAGTTTGGAAATACAAAGCTGCCGCGCTATGATGTGCCAGAGGGGTATACCTCTCTGGAGTATCTGCAAAAGCTCTGTTATGATGGCCTGAAGGAGCGCTATCCGGACAAGTGGCAGGAGCTGGAGCCGAAGCTTTCCTATGAGCTGGATATTATTGAAAAAATGGGCTATGTGGACTATTTCCTCATTGTGTGGGATTATATCAATTTTGCCCGTACACACGGAATTCCAGTGGGCCCGGGACGAGGCAGCGCGGCGGGGTCGCTGGTTGCGTACACGACGGGCATTACAAATATTGATCCCATCAAGTACAGCCTGATCTTTGAGCGGTTTTTAAATCCGGAGCGCGTATCCATGCCCGATATTGACGTGGATTTTTGCTATGAAAGGCGTCAGGAGGTCATCGACTATGTCATCGAAAAATACGGCAAGGACTGCGTGACACAGATCATCACGTTCGGTACGCTGGCGGCGAGGGGTGTGATCCGGGATGTGGGGCGTGTCATGGATCTGCCCTATGCATTTGTGGACAATATTTCAAAGAGCATCCCGATGGAGCTTGGCATCACCATCGACAAGGCGCTGGAAATGAATGCAGAGCTTCGTGCGACCTATGAAAATGATGAGACGGTGCACCGGCTCATCGACATGTCCCGAAGGCTTGAGGGACTGCCAAGACATACCTCTGTGCACGCGGCGGGTGTGGTGATCAGCCGCCTTCCCATGGAGGAATATGTGCCCCTTTCCCGTGGTGCCGACGGCGTGATCACGACGCAGTTTACCATGACCACTATCGAGGAACTCGGCTTGCTCAAAATGGATTTTCTGGGGCTTCGGACGC